>JBIIRU010000245.1:0-4384 GCA_044341355.1 Cyanobium sp.
TCAATGTCTGGCAGCCGCAGGCGGAGCGGCGACGCCGTTTTGGCATCGATCCGCGGGAGCAGCTGCACGCCCAGGTCTGGGCCCGGGCCCGGGGGTGGCAGGTGCTGGGCTCGGCCCACAGCCACCCGGGCGGCCCAGCCACGCCATCGGCCACCGACCGCAGTCTCTGCTTTGCCCCCACCTTGATGGTGATCCTGGGCGGCAGCCGGGTCCTGGGACCGGAGCCTTGGCTCAATCCCGGCGATCTGGGCTGCTGGTGGCTGGACGAAACCGGAGCGCCGCGGGCGCTGCCATGGACAATGGAGAATTGACGCGACGCCGGACCCGCAGCGCCCGTCCATCCGCTTACTTGCCATGCTTCCTCCCGACATCAGCGGTGTTCAGCTCAGCCCCGATGAGGTGGCCCGTTTCTCCAGGCACCTGATCCTGCCGGAGGTTGGCATGGAGGGGCAGAAGCGTCTCAAGGCGGCCTCGGTGCTGTGTGTGGGCACCGGCGGCCTGGGTTCGCCCCTGTTGCTGTACCTGGCCGCCGCGGGCGTGGGCCGCCTGGGCATCGTCGATTTCGATGTGGTCGACCACAGCAACCTGCAGCGCCAGGTGATCCATGGCACCAGCTGGGTGGGCAAACCCAAGATCGAATCGGCCAAGGCCCGCATCCTGGAGATCAATCCCCACTGCCAGGTCGATCTTTACGACACGGCCCTAACCAGCGAAAACGCCCTGGACATCATCCGGCCCTACGACCTCGTCTGCGACGGCACCGACAACTTCCCCACCCGTTACCTGGTCAACGACGCCTGCGTGCTGTTGGGCAAACCCAATGTTTACGGCTCGATCTTCCGTTTTGAGGGCCAGGCCACGGTCTTCAACCTCAACCCCGAGAGCCCCAATTACCGCGATCTCTTCCCCGAGCCGCCACCGCCGGGCATGGTGCCCTCCTGCGCTGAAGGCGGGGTGGTGGGCGTGCTGCCCGGCATCATCGGCGTGATCCAGGCCACCGAAGCGGTCAAGATCATCACCGGCATCGGCACCACCCTCAATGGCC
The DNA here is from genome assembly GCA_044341355.1 of Cyanobium sp. GTDB lineage: Bacteria > Cyanobacteriota > Cyanobacteriia > PCC-6307 > Cyanobiaceae > Cyanobium. The sequence goes on from JBIIRU010000245.1 coordinate 1,046, forward strand.
GCCTGTTGTTGTTCGATGCCCTGCAGATGAAATTCCGGGAGCTGAAGCTGCGCCCCAGCCCCGAGCGACCCGTGATCGATCACCTGATTGACTATCAGCAGTTTTGCGGGGTGGGTGGCACCGCTCCGGGTCAGGAAGAAGCCGGCAGCGTGGCAAGCATCAGCGTCACCCAACTCAAGCAACGCCTGGATAGCGACCCGGACAACCTGGTGCTGTTGGACGTGCGCAATCCCCCCGAGGCCGCCATCGCCGTGATCCCCGGTGCGGTGCTGATCCCCCTCGATCGCATCGAAAGCGGCGAGGCGGTCGAAGAGGTGCGGCGGCTGGCCGAGGGCAAGACCCTCTATGTGCACTGCAAGCTCGGTGGGCGGTCGGCCAAGGCCCTGATCGCCCTAGCCCGCCATGGCATCGACGGTGTCAATGTGGCTGGCGGCATCGATGCCTGGAGTGTGGATGTGGATCCGAGCGTGGCGCGCTATTGATTCCAGGGTCCCCTACTGGGGCATCAGTAATCCACGCCCCGCTTGAGGTCCACGCCGCGTTCGGCATAGTGCTTGTGGCACACCATCTCTGAATGGACGCTGGCTAGATCGAAGTAGGCGGGGCGGCTCTTGCAGCGGCCGGTGATGATTACCTCGGTCTCGGCTGGTTTGCGCAGCAGCGTCTGCACGATCGGCTCCACCGGCAGCAGCTCCAGATCCACCGTTGGATTCAGTTCGTCGAGAATGACGGTTTTGTAGAGACCACTGGCGATGGCGGCGCGGGCGATTTCCCAGGCTCGCTCCGCTTCCACATAATCAATCGGCTGCTGCTGGCCGCGCCAGACAATTGCATCTCGGCCAGAGCGCAGGTGATCCACCAGGTGGGGATAACTCTCTCGCAAGGCGGCAATCGCCGCATCCTCGGTGTAGCCGCTGCCGCCTTTGAGCCACTGCAGAATCAGCACCCGATGGCTCTTGTCCAGGCTGATGCCGCGGCCGATGGCCTGCAGGGCCTTGCCCAGGGCGCTGGTGCTTTTGCCCTTGCCATCACCGGTGTAGATCTCGATGCCATCCAGGCCCTCGCCGAAGGCATCAGCGGCGGGCAAGCGACGCCGGTGGGCCCGCATCTCCGAATGCAGATCGGCCAGTTGCACCAAGGCTGGCGGTGCCCCCCTGCCCGTGCAGATCACCTCCATGCCGGTGGGTTTGGCGGCGAGGGTGCGTACCACCTCGGCCGTATCCAGCAGGCCAAGGGCCAGCACTGGATTGAGTTCGTCGAGCACCACCACGGAATAGAGGTTGCTGGCGATGGCGCCTTTGGCGATATCCCAGCCCCGTTGGGCCTCCTGCCGATCGAAGGCGGTGGCCTGCTCGGCATTGAAGTAGTCCCCCCGGCCGGTGCGCACCTGGTCGATTAGGTGGGGAAAGCCTTGCTGCAGCGCTTCAATGGCGCCGTCTTCGTCGTAGGAGCGACCGGGACCTTTGAGAAAGCGAAGCAGGAGAACGCGGGTTCGCTGCTGCTCGCAGATCCCCAGGCCGATGGTGCGCAGCACCACCCCCAGGGCCGCCTGGCTTTTGCCCTTGCCATCGCCGTCATAGATATGCAACTGGCCCCGCTGGCGCTCATCGCTACCTGCCGCCGTGCGGATGCCGATGCCCCGGCCCGTGCCCCGCTGGGGCATGCGGGTCACGGCTTGGGCGCCTGTTGTGCTGCCCTTGCCAGGGGTAGACAGGGGACCTGAAGACGGTAAAGCCGCTGAAAGGGGGTTAGGCGGGTTCATCGCAGTGCGGTTCGAAGGCCAGGCTACCGAGATTTCCGCACCCCAGACCCCTGCCCCTTGCCAGGATGGCTCCCATGGTCCCAGCTTCGCCCTTCACACTGCTCGAATCGCTGCCTCCGCCCCTGGAGGGGGCTTTGGCCGCCCTGCGCCAGCAGTTGGTGGGTCTGGGCAGGGTGGTGGTGGCCTACTCGGGCGGTGTCGATAGCGCTTTAGTGGCGGCCCTTGCCGCCGAAGTCCTCGGCGATCGCGCCCTGGCGATTACGGGCGTATCGCCCGCGCTGGCCCCCCATCTGCTGGAGGAAGCCCGCGCCCAGGCGCTCTGGCTCGGGATCCGGCACCAGGAACAGCCCACCGCCGAGCTGGCCGAACCGGCTTACACCAGCAACCCAGAGGACCGTTGCTATGCCTGCAAACGGGAGCTGCATAGCTTGCTGGCACCCATCGCCGCCGCCGCTGGCGGGGCCCAAGTGCTGGATGGCGTCAACCTCGATGATCTAGGCGACCACCGGCCCGGCCTGAGGGCGGCCAGGGAGTACGGCGTGCTGTCGCCCTTGGCCGAAGTCGGTCTGGATAAGGACGGGGTGCGCCAGGTGTCGCGGGCCCTGGGGCTGCCCTGGTGGGACAAACCAGCCCAACCTTGTCTGGCTTCCCGCTTTCCCTATGGCGAGCCGATCTCCGCCGCCCGCCTGCGGCGGGTGGCTGCGGCGGAGGACTGGTTACGGCAACAGGGCTTCCGGGATCTGCGGGTGCGCAGCCAGGGGGAAACCGCTCGGATTGAACTGGCCCTGGCTTGTCTGCCAGGGGCATTGCAGCGTCTGGTCGCTGACGACTTCCGTCAGGCTCTGGTGCAGGCTTTTGGGGAGCTTGGCTTCAGCGCCGTCGGGCTGGACCTGGAGGGTCTTGTCAGTGGCAAGCTCAATCGAGACCTGAACTCCAATAAAAAATAGCGAAGACCCCGCAAAGGAATCCCCGCCATTAAACTGAATGAATTGAATTGGTCTTTCGTTCAGCTATTTATCAGTGTCAATACCGTTCAGACCAACGACAACTCAGGTTCTCGTTGACTGAAGGCGACGCTACCGGGGGTCTCCCTCCGGAAACTAGTGAGTTTGTGACGTCCAGATCCCAGTTCCTTGGCAAGCACATCGCAAGCCTTGTCAGGCATGGTGTGGTCGCCACAAGTAAAGACATCCACCGCTGCATAACCCGATTCGGGCCAGGTGTGGATAGAAATGTGGGATTCGGCCAACAGGGCCAAACCAGTCACTCCTTGCGGTTCAAACCGGTGGGTGATGAGATTCAGGAGAGTGGCACCAGCACGTTTCGCTGCTGTCGTGATGGCGTTCCTGAGAAAAGCTTCGTCGTCGAGCTTGGAGGGGTCGCATTCATAAAGCTCGAGAATGCAATGTTTGCCTACCGCATCAGTGATGTTGCTGAGGGGGGCAGGAGAGGCGGAGAAGGCTGGCTTCCATCCCGGGTTCGGGTGGAGGCAGGACAGGCCCTGGTTCATCGAATCGAATCGGACTTCGCTCACCATAGGGCAAAGGTGCAGCTTGAACAGGTGCGGTTTCCCTAGG
>JBIIRU010000246.1:0-4378 GCA_044341355.1 Cyanobium sp.
CGTGCGCGACCCGATCACAAGGGAATGGCAGCTTGCCCATGTGCTGCCGTCCACAGTGCTGGATTTCAGCGGTTCCCTCAACCTCAGTGATCCCCACGCTGTAATCGTGCGCCGCAATGGAGCTGCCGCGGTACCTGGCCCCTTACCTCTGCTGGGCCTTGGCATGGGCTTGACCTGGAGTCGCAGGTTGCGCAAGCGCCAACAAACGCGAGCCCGCCAGACGCAAGCTTGAGCGCTGTTCGGCAGCGCTCTGGATTGGAAGGGCTGACAAGATCTCCGCGCATAGCTCAATCTGGTCAGCAGGTCTGCGCGGCAGCGATGGTGCGGCGTCCATACAGAATCGCGGCAAATCCGGTGAGTTACATCAGCAGGCTGTAGACCGCGAAGGGCATAGCCATATCGTTGTTCGTAACCATTCAGGGTTCTTCGCGACGCTCCGCCGCACGAATGCAAGCCTGGTCGTTCATCGCTGAGCGTGCAGACATTCGCTGTTGCTTTCCTGCTTACCTCAGGGATCCGGTCGTTGTAATGGCATCTCCCCGCCGCGGTGATGGCCATCCAGACCTGCTCCTGGAACTGCCAGATATCGCGGCCCTGTTGCCGCAGGGTGGTGTTGACCGTGAGCAGGCGGCTGAGGCAGATCGCGCCATGGCGGGATTGGGCGCCATGGCTGATCTTGCGCTGAATCACCGACTGGCGCAGGGCTCGATCGGCAGCATTGTTGGTGGCTCGCTTCCCTAAATCTGGCTGCATTGACCGCCCATTAGGCCGAGCAACAATTGCAGATCCCGCAAGCGCCAAGTCCAGCGGTGGCGCCGATCCGCCGCTGCGTGACCGGCAGGCGTTCACTTGGCGGGGGCATGGATTTAGTTGGGGAGCTCAGATGCCCCCACGAACTCGGCCGAGATGACCCCGGGCGGCAGGAAGCAAGGGCCAGCTCACCACAGGCATATCTGGCGCCTGGTTGGCCACAGCCTTGAAGCTGGCGGAGGCTGCTGTCCATTCGGAACAGCTTCCAATCGGTCTCCCCAGCTACTCGCCGATGGCATATCGATGCACGTAGCGCATAGTTTTCTTTTTTCGCAGGAGAGGGAGGCCAAAGGTTAGGCGCCAGCCATAAGCTTCATCTTATAAATCCAAACGGAGACAGGCTTCTTGGCTGACGCTTTGCCCTGCGCGGTGCCAGGATTCGCCAGGCGCTGCCAGCTGGTTTCCTTGCCTCGTCCCTTCCCGCAGCCGGCCCGCTATTGCCTCAGTTTCACGGCGGCAGGGCTTAAGCCAGAGCTGGCGCCTTCTTCTCAGCAGAAGGTGCGATCGGCCCTGCTGCAGATGCTGAGGGATGCCGGATTGCTTGCCGGCAAGCCAGGCAAGGGCGGAACGCTGGGCAGCGTGCAATGGCCGCTGGTGACACCGCAGGTCCAGGCGCTGTTGGAGGACGACGATCCTTCTCTGCTGGCCGGTTTCCTGTTGGAACCTGCGTCTCGGCAGCACAAAGCTGGTCAGTCCATCGAGACGAAGCCGAGAGCCTCAGCCAAATCCGGCTCGAAACCAACGCGGAAGCCCGCAACCAAGCCAGCAGGTCAGGCTGCGGCGAAGGCAGCACCAGGGACACCGCCCAAGCCAGTGATCAAGAGGACCACCAGCCCTGCCCGGAGGCAGGCGTCATGAACAGCGTCAGCGGCCTCAACAAGCGCCTGCAGGAGGTGCTCACCCGCCCCGGATTCCTGGAGATGCGGGGCCTGGCCAAGGAGGTGCCGATCTTCATTCAGACCTACAGCCCCGCCGATGAAGACCAGCTGCGGCTGGTGGTGAAGGGGGCGGAGCAGTTTCTGCGCAAGCAGGGCCTGCGGGTGAAGCACGTTGACCTGTTTGAGCTGGTGCTGCAGCTGCTGGAAGCCAAGGGCTATCTCGATGTGGTTTTGCAGGAGGAAACGAGCTGGAGCAAGAGCGACCTGTTCGACACCCTGCAGAACGTGGCCGAACCCACCACAGCCCTGATGCCAAAGCTGATGAAAGAGCTGGGAGAGGACACTCAAATCAGCTTGATCACCGGGTCCGGCCGGATCTACCCGTTCCTGCGCACCCACACGATCATCGAAGCGCTGCAACCAAAGATGGTGCGCCACCCGGTGGTGATCTTCTTCCCGGGCGAGTACTCCCAGGACGCCGACGGCGGCTCCTACCTGCGCCTGTTTGGGAGCACGACCGCCAGCAAGATCGAAAACGCCCATTACCGCGCCATCAACCTCGACTACTTCGACATCAAGAGCTCATGACTTCTCAAACCATCGGCGAGCTCTTCCTCAAGCCGGTTGACCGCCCCATTGACGGAGTGATCAAGGCCGCTGACGAGAGACACCTCGACATCGAACTTGACGAGTACGTCGTCACCCGTGAGGTGAGCAAAGGCCTCGGTGCCTTCACTGATGCCTATTTGCACAACCCCACCGCTAATGGGGTGTGGATCTCGGGGTTCTTCGGGTCGGGCAAGTCGCACCTGCTGAAGATGCTGTCACTGATGCTCGACAGCGAGAAGCGGGTGGGCGAACGGGAGAGCAGGCCAGTGGAGATCCTGCTGCCGAAGGTGGAGGATGAGATCATCCGCGCCGATCTCAAGAAGGCAACGGCGATCCCGGCACGCAGCCTGCTATTCAATATTGCAGAGAAATTTGATGGTGTTGGCGGCACCCACGAGGCACCGATCCTCGAAGTGTTCATGAAAGTGCTCAACGAGTTGCAGTGCTACTACGGCAACCAAGGCTATGTGGCCCAGTTCGAGCACGACCTCAACAAGCGCGGCCAGTTCGAAGTGTTCAAGCAGACCTACCAGCGAGTGAACGGCCGCAGCTGGGAGAACGACCGCGATGCAGTTGCAACAGTAACCAAACGCAGCTTTGCAAAAGCCTATGCCGAGCAGTTCGGTGGCAGCGAAGATGATGCAGTCAAAGTTGTTAATGACGCTAAGGACAGCTACCGCCTCTCGATTGAAGGCTTGGCTGGCCGGGTCAAGGAGTACCTCGATAGCCAGCCGCCGGGATTCCGGCTCAATTTCTTCGTAGACGAGGCAGGCCAGTTCATCGGAGAAGAACGAACACGTCTGCTCGATTTGCAGACTGTTGTGGAGAGTCTTGCTATCGCTACAGATGGTCGGGCGACCGTATTCATTACCTCCCAGGCCGACCTCGAAGGAATAATCGGCCAGGTGAAGTTTGAGCAGGCGGACGACCTGAGCAAGATTCAGGGCCGCTTCAAGACCAAGCTCACCCTGGCCAGCGCCGATGTGCAGGAGGTGATCCAGCGGCGCCTGCTGGCCAAGAGCCCGGATGAGCCGGAGCAACTTATCAATATTTATGAGCAGGAGAAGGAGAACTTCACCACCCTCTATCGCTTCGGCGATGGCTCGATTCAGCTCAAGGGCTGGGGCGACTGCCAGAGCTTCTGCGGGCTGTATCCGTTCCACCCCTATCAACTGAGCCTGTTTCAGCAGGCGATCCAGAGCCTGGCGACCCACAGCATCTTTGAGGGGCGCAACATGGCAGTGGGGGAGCGCTCGATGCTCTCGGTATTTCAGGAGGTGGCCAAGGCGATCAAGGAGCTGCCGGTGGGGCGCCTGGCCAGCTTTGACCAGCTCTACGACGGCATCCGCGATGTAATCCGAGCCGATAAGCAGCAAACGATGGTGACCGCCCAGAACCAGGTGGGCGCGCTGGAGCTGCGCATCCTCAAGGCCCTGTTCCTGCTCAAGTGGGTGCCGCAGTTCAAGAGCACGGCGCGCAACATCGCGATCTTGTTGATATGCGAGCCCAACTTCGACATCCGCGCCCATGAGCAGGCAGTAAAGGAGGCCCTGATCAACCTGGAGAGCCAGAGCTACCTGCAGCGCAGTGGGGAGATCTACGAGTTCCTCACCGACAAGGAAAAGGATGTAGAGCAGGAGATCAAGCGCACCGAGGTGGCCGACTCGGTGGTAATCAAAAACCTGCATGGAATCGTCTTTGATGACGTGCTGCGCAGCGTCAAGATCCGTTTTGAGGATAACGGCAACGACTATCCCTTTGCCCAGAAGATCGATGACGGTCTGATCAAGGGTAAGGACACTGATGTGGTGGTGAATCTGGTGACACCCGAGCATCCCAACTACGGCAATGAGTCGGTATTGATCAGCCGCAACATGGGTGGCAATGAGCTGATGGCGATACTGCCGGCCAAGCAACGACTGGTCGATCAGATCCGCAGCTATCTCAAGACCGACCTTTACATCCGCCAGAACAGTGGCGGCGAGGACGAGACCCTGAACGCCATCCTGGCAGTGCGCTCCAAACAGAACAGCACGCGCCGCCAGGAGATCACGCGGCTGGCAGATGATTTGTTGCGCACG
>JBIIRU010000030.1:0-15133 GCA_044341355.1 Cyanobium sp.
GCTCTACAAAACTGGTAACGGCGCCAGTCACGAGGCCCTCAACAAGGTCTTTACCCACACCCTCAGCGACGAAGCCCAGGCGATGGCGCCAGATCTGGGCTTCATCAGCCTGCCCGCCGAGGTGCTCGCCAAGAGCCGCCTCGCCCTAGCCACAGTCAAACCCTGATCCAGCTCATAACCCTCCCACCCCCTGGCAATGCCGGCAGCCGATCTCCCAGTCCTTGGCAGCGATGATGATCCAAGGATTGGTGATCTGGCCCTGGGTTTGATTCAGCAGCAGGTGCGCCGCCTCGGCCAGTTGCACCATGCGGTGCTGGCCGATGATGACCCCGAGGCTCTGCACAAGCTGCGCATCAGCCTGCGCCGCTTGCGCTCGGGCCTGGAGGTATTTGCCCCGGCCCTGCTGCTGCCCGAGGGGGTCCATGCCAGCCGCCTCGCCCGCGTGGCCCGCCGCACGGGCCTGACCCGGGATTTGGATGTATTTCGCGAGTGGCTGGAAGATCCATGGTGGCCCCAACTGCCCGAAGGCGAACAGGTTGCCCTGGCCAAGGCCATGGCCCGGCTGAAACGGGATCGGCGCCAGGCCTTTGAGGGCATGGTGGAAGCCCTCAATGGCGGCCGCTATCTGAAGTTGCTGGCCCTGCTCAATCAATGGCAGGCGTCGCCCACTTACAGCTTGCTGGGCCAGCAGCGCCTCAAGCCCTGGCTAATCGACTGGGTGTGCCATCTGGGCCAAGGTTTGTTTCTGCACAACGGTTGGTTTGTGAATGATCCGGCGGCGGATGACTTGCATGAACTGCGCAAACGCATCAAGGGCTTGCGCTACAACCTGGAACCCTTCATTCCTTTTTTGCCAACAACAATTCTTGGCTGGATTGAAGAGCTTAAACAGGCCCAGGCGGTACTGGGCGAACTGCATGACCTGACAGTGCTGGAAGCCTCGCTTGTAACCCAGCCCTTGCGCCGTAAAGCCAGCCCCATACCCACCCTGCAGGAAGCCATCTGCCAGAGACAACAGCAACACTGGCAGCAATGGCAAGCCCAGGCTGGGCGCCTCTGCAGCGATGCCAAGCGCCAAGAGCTGCACCGTTTGATTCTTGCGCCTGCTTAGGACCATGGAGCCCTGTTAGGACAGGGCTAAAGGGCTAGATCCCTGCCCCGACGAACCCCGCTGATGACTGATCTGTTCACTCCCCTGGCCCTGGGATCTCTACATCTGCCCAACCGGGTATGGATGGCGCCCCTGACCCGCTGCCGCGCCACGGCCGACCATGTACCCACGGCGCTGATGGCCGAGTACTACGCCCAGCGGGCCAGCGCTGGATTGGTGATCAGCGAGTGCGCCATGGTGCTGCCGCACACCTCCAGCTTTGCCACCGAACCCGGCATCTATAGCGGCGATCAAATCGCCGGCTGGCGCAAGGTCACCGAGGCGGTGCACCAGGCTGGTGGCCGCATCGTGCTGCAGATCTGGCATGGCGGGCGCGCCTGCCATTCTTTGCTCAATGGCGGTATGCAGCCGGTGGGGCCCAGCCCCCTGGCCATCACCGATGCCCAGGTGCATACCCACCAAGGCAAGGTGGACTATGAGGTGCCGCGGGAACTGACGGACAGCGAAATCGCGCCGATCGTCGTGGCCTTTGGCGCGGCGGCCCGCGCGGCGGTGCAAGCGGGCTTCGATGGGGTCGAGATCCATGGCGCCAATGGCTATCTGATCGATCAATTCCTGCGGGATGGCAGCAATAAGCGCCAGGGCCCCTACGGCGGCTCAATCGAAAACCGAGCCCGATTGCTACTGGAAATATTGATGACGGTGCGGGCCGAATGCCCGCTGGTGGGCCTGCGCCTATCGCCCCTGAATAGCTTCAATTCGATGCGGGACAGCAACCCGCTGGCCCTGGTCACCTGGCTGGCCGACAATCTCAATGGCCGGGGCCTGGCCTATCTGCACCTGATGCGCGCCGACATGGCCGGCATTCAGCAGGCCGATGTGCTGACCCCCTTCCGCGAGCGCTTCCAGGGCGTGCTGGTGGCCAACATGGGCTACACACCAACCGAAGCCAACGCGGCCATCGCCGCCGGCCTGGTGGATGCGGTGGCCTTTGGCCGCGCCTTCATCGGCAACCCGGACTTGCCGCAGCGCATCGCCATTGGGGGACCTCTCAATGAAGCCAATCCGGAGACCTACTACAGCCCGGGGGCGGTGGGTTATACGGATTATCCGGCTTTGGTGGGGTGATGGACGGCACCGTCACCATGGGCGGGCACTATGACGCTGCCATCGGCGTACTGGTATGGTTAAAGGTCGTGATAACCAACCCAAGGCCGTGCCAAGGATGGACACTGCATTGGCTTCTTGTAGGGGGCGGCCATCCTCTCGGCCCACAGAGCAGTGCGTGGCAACCGCTACAAGTGAATGTCGGGTCCATTAATCACTGTTCTTAGCGAACACAATCGGCCGAAAGCGCCTGCGAATGCTATGATAAGTCATGGCGCTTGGAGCTGGTTGAAGGAAAGCAGCAGGGGTATCATTGGCGTTGACAGAAACCGCTAATAAGCGTTAAGCTATATAGTGCCTTGTGATGGAACATACCACCGCAGCATGGATCGAAACACGTGAACCGTAGTTCATTCGCTGACAAAGTCGAACGGCAGCGCCAAGAGGCGCTTTCTAGAATTGGATCCGTCCCTGTCTCAGTTTTGATCTGGGGCCCTAACCCATCATCACCTTCTATTGTGGCAGCTACAAGAAGAGAATTGCGTAGAGCCCTGGAAGGAGACGGTCATCTCGTAAGATACAGTGAAGAACTATATGATCCAGCGTCACCCTACTCTCTGCTTGCGCAACAGGTTGCTGATGTTGAAGCTCATGATATTACTTTCTCGCTACCAGACTCGCCTGGATCAATTGCCGAGGCACATGATTTTGCTCGTATACCAAGCGTATCCAACCGAATTATAACGTATATTGATAGCAAGTACAATACTGGTTACGCCAACAAAACCCTTATTGAACTTCAATCGATATACACATGTCGCATTCAAACCTACAGATCATGCGATCTGCCTGGATGCGTAGTTGATTGTTCACGTTCTCTTGTGCGAAGACTTCAGGAGTATCACTATTTAAGTGGGAGGAGATTCTGATGGATCCTGTCAACATTCTAGATCACTACCGTCTGCCCCTTATCAATAGTAGCGATGCAATTCAGGTGCTGGCTTATCTACTTCGCGATGGGCCACAGACATTAGATTTTTTGTCAAAGAATCTGAAATCAAGTCAACAAGAAACTTACCGACAGCTAGCAACTCTCTACAGGGCCTCCCTGGTAAAAAAGTTTGGCATAGACACATGGGATATATCAGCAATTGGTGAGCATATACTCTCATATCTAGGCCTAGACGAATTAGCCACTGTTGATTTGACTGAAACACTTGCTTTAAATGAATCTGAGCGAGTATTCTTCAATTCTTGGCTGCGATCTTCGGCCAAGGAACTTAAATCTAAAACATGTCGTTCACTTTTAAGAACTTATTGTCAAACTGAAGAATCAAAGATAAGCTGGTGGGACGAATCTGTGAAAAGCCAATCGTCTATCAAGCATGCAATCATGATAGCTTCCGACAGTCTTCTTCATTATGCAGGTATCGACGATGCCTGGTTGGCTTTACGTCGGAGGCAAGATGATATCTTACCAAAAGACCGAAGTTCCCAATTAAGTGCTTATATGGCCGATTCAATTAAAAATTCACCATTCGAAGAAGAAATAAAACTCGCCTGGAAAGAAGGAATGAAACATTATCTCAATAGTAACCGCATTCTCCTCTTCATACCATATGAACTTCTTGAACCAGTCGATCAGAATACATTACATTTTACGTTGCTACGAACCATTGATGCCGTGATGAGTGGATCTGCGGACGAAGGACTGCGAGTATCGTGCATTCAATGGCAGGTACACGACTGCAAATCATACTGGAATTCAATGTTAAAGATCCGAAATCTAGAGCAGCAAGCTCGAGATCTCTGCTACAAGAAAGGATGGCTTGAACAACCTTCTGTTACCGAAGACTTTGTTGCAAGTCTTGCTGAAAAGACGATGGGGACAATAGATAATTGGATAAACGCAGATCAATCTCAACTCTTTAATAAACTGATAGGTAATGATCAGTTTCAAGAGTTGGTTGACCAGCTTAATCAGGCCACTGCACGTATCAAAAATGAAGGAGACGGCGTGGTACCCAAAGATGTGCACACTCCATTGTTAACCGCCCTCGATCATTTATCTTCGATGTTGCGAAAATCATATGACGATTCGCTAGCAAGCTAACAAGCCCCTTGAGTGGACAGGCCTCCACCAGCTCTCTGCTTCACCACCCCAGGCTTTCTGCCTGCAACTCAGGGGAAGCGTTGGTGAGAAGCACGGTACTCTGTGGCGTAGCGATAGCGAGTGTTGGAATGAGCAGGTCAGCCTCGGTGATGTGGCCGCCAAACTAGTCAATCTCGTGTAAATCCAGGGAAGCTGAGCGAATCAATATATTAAGCATGAGACCAAGCCCTCGCAAGCTTCTTGTTAATGTGTTAAACTTAAATCAATCGCCAAAACTTTATGGATGATGAAATTTCTGCGTCTATCGCAAACATTACGCGATCGACGATTTTTATGAAAGATGCCAATGAAGTCAGTCGCATCTCTGACGAAGATTTTAACAAAATTATAACAGCGCTTCAAAGCAATAGTCATTGCCATACTCGGCTTTCAGATTACTTGGAAGACAAGACTCAGAACAAGAGCGGTCTCGGGTCCTTGGTTAACTTCCTTACAAATCTGTCTCGATTGCGTATTGCATATCAGATCTCATCCGATCATTTTGAAAGTCTTTTAAAGCCAATAATTGAAAGTGCGCTCAATGATAAAGATCCTAAGAGTTTTGAAACACAGAAATTTCTGCATCGACTGCCGGCACTGTTGGCAGATTATGACCTTGTTAGTCGAGAAATCAAGATAGACGACTTAGATAGCAAAACTGCTGCTTATCTTGAAGAGTTTACTATACTCTGTGATTTGAGACCACTTTTTTGCGAAGAGGGTAATAAGATAGAATATCTTTTTCCGTATGCAACTCTGCACATTCAGTTTGATATTGCAGGCCAGTCTCAGTCGCATGATTTAAAAGTAACAGAGGAGCAAATTATGGAAATTATGGAGAAAGCAATTCGGGCGAGAAAGAAACTTTTAGCTCTTTCAGCTTATGTTGAAAGATTAAATCTGGCTGAATCAAGTAGATGAAATATACTTGTACATCTCAATCCATGTTTTCTTGACGTCAGACCCATGAAATCAATTTCGTCAAAATCATTTAATTGGCCAGGTAAAAGTCAAAAATCAACTAATGAACCACCTTCAACCATAAGCGAATTATTTGAAAGCTGGATGCCCAAGGATGCTGATAAATATTCTGAAATTCCCTCGCCTAGGCGCCTAACCAACAAACAAAGACCATCATGGCCTGCCGCTCGTTTTAGCAACATAAGTATTCTAAATTATTATCTCGAAGAAATTAGAGATGAATTAGAACGGGCCAATAGCTATTACAGCCCTAAAGAATCAACAAAGCGAATCGAAGAGATTTGGGCTAAGCTTGATGAGCTATCTTCTATCGCGGAGAGCAAGCTTCGAATGAAGATTCTGGCAGCCGGTAAACCTAAGCTATCAAAAGATTTCCCTTCTGATGTTTGCACAAAATTAGAGAATTTAAAAACTGCACCGGAAGCGGCAACGCCTGCTCTTCAAGTAATAGATCTTGTGTCAAAGCTATTGCGAGCCCTTCCATTAGAATTACTCAGCACCCTTAACATTGACATCAGATGGCTGGGCATTGGAACACTTGAAGTAAAGCTGAATGATCACCTAACCTGGTTAGTTTATCCCGTGCGTATTCCATGGCCAGCTGTTAAGGTAAAGACAATAGCTAGTGATAGCTTGTCTAATTCGGCGGACATCAATACGTTTTTTACTGCGCAGTCTGTAATACATTATTCACTGGATAAACTGATTTAATGCTGAGAGATGACTGCCTGTCACAATCACACCCGCCAAATCTTGAAGTGGGGTCAGTTCTTAAAACAGGATCTTTTTGGCGTAACTTAAAATCTAAAGAAGTAAAGAGACGCTATGCTAATGATATTTATGATCCGCCCGAATACGGCTTCCGTATACTATTCGAAGGCCTTTTCGGTTGGACGGAAGAGCCATATAAACTTTCTGTTAACATAAGCACTTGCACCGATTGCATATGCTCTATATATCTCCACCATAAGCCCTGTATGTTCAAGCATGTTGGGCTGATTGATATTGCACGGCTATCGGATAGAATGGGGATGGCAGTTGTAGCAGTATACACTCCTACCCGAGAGGACCCTGAAGACGATGAAAGAGCAATTGTGAACCCGTGCCACTTTGACTTGACACCGGAAGGTGATATTGATGTATTTTATTCGCGGCTAAGCGATATTTCTTGGAGTGGATTTCCAGCTCCAAGGGTTAAAATTCCCAAAAAGCCCACGAGTGAACCCGAAGCAACACAAGCAAAAACTGCTCAGGAATTGTTCGAACTCACTATATCTCTTTGTTTGAATGTTGTCGCTCAAGCCTAGGCCGGCGCATAAGTACTGTGTTTAGTTTGCAGTAAGATGCATATTGAGTTGCCTATTCCAGCGGTGATTTCTTTTCAAGTGAGGGTGAAGAAGAGTGATCCTGGCATCTGATCAGCCGACTACAATACGGCTGTCTCTTTCAAACGAGCCGAAGTTGTCGCGGCAATCAGCCTGGCCCAGGCTTCTCACGAAAGCTGGGCTTTACTAAGGTATTCCGAAAATGCAACAGTCTTTCTGCTTCATTCTGCAAAGCCATTGCCAGCGATATAAACATGTTTGACGGTTCAAGGCACCAAATTCACCATCTTTCCCGGCACAACAATCATCCGACGCGGCGGCTGGCCCTCCAACCACTTCTGGGCGATGACGCTGGCGAGGGCCAGCTGTTCGAGGGTGGCGCTGTCGGCCTCGGCTGGCACGTCAGCAGATTGCCCTCCAGGTCCGCTTGCACGGCCGTAATGGCCCCATGCACCGCCCGGCGCAGGTCTTCCACATCGGCATCGTCCCATTCGAGAACTAAAAAAGCGATATAGCAGTGCTAGTATTGCCTTATGGCAACTCAGGCCTCGCCAGAAATCGTCTCTTCCAGTCCTGACCATGAAGGACATGCTTCAATCTTGCGGCTGCAAGTAACCAACTTGGCTAAGCTTAGCGGTGGCGTTCGCAGTTATAAATATTTCTCCGCATTTGTGGCACTAACAAGGCAACTCGAAATCTCTGCCCAGGAATTCAAAGCGGTTTTCGAGAACCCTTTTAGAGCCTGCTACCGTCGAGCTCCATCGACTAGCGCTATATTCATTCTATTTCCCCATGATCCTCCATGGTGGCATGGCTGAAGGGATTTCCTCCTCCTACCCCGAAGAACGCCAACGCTCCAATGATTCCCCCCGAGGCGAGCGGTCTCCGGGTGGAAGTCAAGGTGGCTACATCATTTTTTTGAGCGACAACGAGATGCGTTCAGCCCTGGCACTGCAGGCAGCCTTTGGGCTGCGCTCCACTGTGGCTGTCCTTGGATTTGCCCTACGCACGCTTGGCCAGCAATTGGAGGAAGGCAAGCTCGAGAATTTGGTGTCTGAACATTGGGCCCAAGGTGGGGCAAGGGCTGGTGGTGAAGTCGGTCGAAGAGTGCTTTCTCAGGCCGTCGAGGTCCTGGGCTCCATCGACAAGGCTCGCCTATGGCTGAAGACTCCCAACCGTGCCCTGGGCTGCGAGATGCCTCTCGATCTTTTAGACACCGATATCGGCACTCGTCAGGTCGAAGAAGTCTTGCTGCGTCTCAACTACGGGATCTTTAGCTGATGCGCGTTTGGCGGATCTGCCGCAAGCCTTATGTGGATACAGCGCTTGATGGCATCGGCGGAATGTACACCGCCGGGCGCTGGCACAACAAGGGACACCCCATTCTCTACACCGCCACCTCTGCGGCGCTCGCGGCACTTGAAGTGCTTGTCCATGTCGATCCGCTCACGGCTCCGCCCGATTTAAGGCTGCTCGCCATCGAACTCCCCGATGACCTGACCACAGAAGTACTCGAACTGGTATCGCTGCCGGAGGGCTGGAATTCGGTGCCAGCTCCAGCATCGCTCCATTCACTCGGGTCGTCGTGGCTCACGAGCAGACGCACAGCGGCTCTAAACGTGCCGTCCGCAATCATCACGGTAGAACGCAACGTCCTGCTCAATCCTCGGCATCCCGAAACGCAGCGAATACGCATCAGCAGCGATGAGGCTTTCACCTTCGATTCGCGACTCTTGTGACACCTGTTTGACGCATCTGACGCTTCAAGGCACCAAATTCACCAACTTCCCTGGCACCACAATCACCCGCCGCGGCGGCTGGCCCTCCAACCACTTCTGGGCGATGTCGCTGGCCAGGGCCAGCTGTTCAAGGGTGGCGCTGTCGGCGTCGGCTGGCACATCAAGGGAGCCGCGCACCTTGCCCTTGACCTGAATCACCAGGGGAATGGTGTCCCGCACCAGTGCCGAAGCATCAGCCACGGGCCAGCGTTGCCTATGGATGCTGCCGGCGCTATCGCCCCCGAGCTTCTGCCACAGCTCTTCGGCGATGTGGGGCGCGAAGGGGGCCAACAGCAGCAGCAAACTGCGCAGGGCCTCCTGCGCCACCCCCGGGCTGGCCTGCTCAATCAAGCCGGCCATGGCGTTGGAGAGTTTCATCAACTCCGAGATGGCCGTATTGAACTGCAGGTTGCCCTCCAGGTCTGCTTGCACCGCCGTAATCGCCCCATGCACCGCCCGGCGCAGCTCCCGATCAGCCTCAGAGGCGGCAGGGCTTGCCGGGAGCGCGGCGGCGCTGGCTGGCACGGCGATGGGCGCCAGGGTCAGCCCCCGCTGCACGCAGCTTTCGACTAGCCGCCAGAGGCGTTGCAAAAAGCGGAACTGGCCTTCCACATCGGCATCGTCCCATTCGAGATCTTTTTCTGGTGGCGCCTTGAACAGGATGAACATGCGGGCCGTGTCGGCGCCATAGGTTTCGATCACCTTGGCCGGATCGACACCGTTGTATTTCGACTTGGACATCTTGTCGTAGCTCACCTCCAACAGCTCGCCGCTGATCGGATCGCGGGGATCGTTGGGATCGCTGACATCGGCCGGGGCCACATAGCGATTGCTGTGGGGATTGCGGTAGGTGATGCCTTGTACCATCCCCTGGGTGAGCAGGCGCTCAAAGGGTTCGCCAAAGCCCAGCAATCCCCGATCCCGCAACACCTTGGTGAAGAAACGGGAATACAGCAAATGCAGAATGGCGTGCTCTATACCGCCGACGTATTGATCCACCGGCAACCACTGATCCACCGCCGTCCGACTGAAGGGCACCGTGGTGGATTGGGGATCGCTATAGCGCAGGTAATACCAGGACGAACACATGAAGGTATCCATGGTGTCGGTTTCGCGCCGGGCCGGACCCTGGCAGCTGGGGCAAGGCACATTCACCCAGTCCTCCAGTTGGGCCAAAGGCGAGGCACCCTTGCCGCTGAAGGCCACATCGCGGGGCAACTCCACCGGCAACTGGTCGTCTGGCACCGGCAC
This sequence comes from Cyanobium sp., assembly GCA_044341355.1. GTDB lineage: Bacteria > Cyanobacteriota > Cyanobacteriia > PCC-6307 > Cyanobiaceae > Cyanobium. Next base: position 9,706 of record JBIIRU010000030.1, read on the forward strand.
CACACCGCAGCTGGGGCAATGCAGCACCGGAATCGGGCATCCCCAATAACGCTGCCTGGAGATCAACCAATCGCGCAGGCGGTATTGGCGCCGGGCCTGGCCCCAGCCCTCGGCGCTGGCAGCGGCCGTGATCGCCTGGCGGGCCGCCGCCGAGCTGAGTCCATTGAAACGATCCGATTCGATCAGCACCCCTTCTTGGGTCCAGGCTTCGCCCAGATAGGCCTCCGCATTGGAACCTTCCGGGATGATCACCTGGCGCACCGGCAGCTCATGGCGGCGGGCAAACAAAAAGTCCCGTTGGTCATGGGCCGGCACCCCCATCACAGCGCCGGTGCCGTAATCAGCCAGCACGTAATCGGCGATCCAAAGCGGAATCTGGGCGCCGCTGGCGGGGTTGATCACATAGCTGCCCAGGGGCACCCCCCGTTTGGGGCGATCCTCGGCGGTGCGCTCCTGCTCGCTCTGGCCGCTGACCAGATCGCAGAAGGCCGCCACCGCCAGGGCCTCCTCGGGGCTGGTAAGGCTCTCAACGCGGGGATGGTCCGGGGCCAGCACCAGATAGGTGGCTCCATAAATGGTGTCGGCTCGGGTGGTGAAGACGCTGATCGGATCCGCCGCAGCGCTCCCGTCGGGCGCCACCACGCTGAAACGCAATTCAGCCCCTTCAGAGCGGCCGATCCAGTTGGCCTGCATCGTGCGCACCCGCTCCGGCCAGCCCGTCAGGGAGGGCAGGTCGTCCACCAGGGCATCGGCATAGGCGGTGATGCGCAAAAACCACTGGCGCAACAAGCGTTTTTCCACCTTTGCCCCGGAACGCCAGGACCGCCCTTCGCCATCGACTTGCTCGTTGGCCAAAACGGTCTGGTCAATCGGATCCCAGTTGACGCTGGCCTCCTTCTGATAGGCCAATCCGGCATCCAGGAACTGCAGGAACAGCCACTGGGTCCAGCGGTAGTAGTCGGGGTGGCAGGTGGCGATCTCCCGCTTCCAGTCGATCGAAAGGCCCAGCCGTTGCAGCTGGCTGCGCATCTGGGCAATGTTCTGCTCGGTCCAGTCCGCCGGATTGACACCCCTTTCAATCGCCGCGTTCTCCGCCGGCAACCCAAAGGCATCCCAGCCCATCGGATGCAGCACACGCCGGCCCCGCATGCGCTGCACGCGGGCATAGACATCGGTGATCACATAGTTGCGCACATGGCCCATGTGCAGGCTCCCCGAGGGATAGGGGAACATCGAGAGGGCATAGCAGGGCTCTCCTTCGCCCTGCTCCGGGGTGTCGTCCAGATCAAGTTCACGCCAGCGCCGCTGCCAGCGCTCTTCAATCGCCTGGGGGAGATAGCGTGAAGGATCGCTCAAGGGGTGGGCCGGCATGTCCAGAGCGATGGTGCCATACCCCATCACCAGCCTTAGCTAAGGCAACGCACCAACACCACCGCTTCGCGGTTGATCAGCAGCACGGACTCCCCCATCGGCTCCCGCAGGGCCAAATAGTGCGCGTCCTGCCAGGCCAGCACACCCTCCAGCGATTCGCCCGTGATGATCTTGATCTGCACCAGTTGGTGGTTACGAATCAGATCCTGAAGATGGCGAATGCTCGGTAGGGAGGTGTCGAGTCGCGAATGTTTGTTGTCAAAGGCGCTCTGCATAGGATTGGGGCCCTATCGCGTGAAACCGTTGCTGCCGTCTTCCCATGCTCCCCTCGCCGGTTGGCTCGCCCAAGGTTTCAGCAAATACCAGGGCCTGGGCAACGACTTTCTGCTGATCGACGCCAGAATTTTAGGCGAGCTTGGTAGCCAGGAACACAACCCCGAAGAGATTCGTCAGATTTGTGATCGTCGCTACGGCATTGGTGCCGATGGGTTGATACTCGCTCTGCCTCCCCGCCAAGGGGGTGAGCTGCGGATGCGCATCTTCAATGCCGATGGCAGCGAACCGGAGATGTGCGGTAACGGCATCCGTTGCCTGGCCAGGTTTCTGGCCGACCGCGATGGCGATGCTCCGGGGCGCCGCTGGTTGATCGAGACCCTGGCGGGGACCATCGTGCCCGAGCTCCAGGCCGATGGCAGCGTGCGGGTGGACATGGGCCCGCCCTGCTTGAGCCCGGAAACCGTCCCCACCACCTTGGCGGTGGGACCGGCCGGTTTGCCCCAGGGCATCTTGATGGTGGCGGGTCAGACCCTGGCCGTGGCCGCCTGCGGCATGGGCAATCCCCATGTGGTGATTCCGGTGGCCGATCTCGATGCCGTTGATCTCGAAGCCCTGGGGCCCCAGCTCGAGCAGCACGAAGCATTTCCGGCCCGCACCAACGTGCATTTCGTCCAGGTCCTCAGCCCCAACCACCTGCGCATGCGGGTCTGGGAGCGGGGAGCAGGGCCAACCCTGGCCTGCGGCACCGGTGCCTGCGCCACCCTGGTGGCCTGCCACCTGCTTGGCCTGGCCGAGCGGCGGGCCCGCCTGGACTTGCCCGGTGGCACCCTGGAAATCGAGTGGGATGGGGCCAACGGACCTGTCTGGATGACCGGCCCCGCCGAGGCGGTCTTCCACGGACAGCTTGCCCATGGCCAGCTCGCCCACGGGGCCGATCCGGCCAAATCCGAGCCGGCCTGGGCCGAGCCGACCAAGCCCAGCGACGCTGAGTTGCCCCAGGCCGCCGCCATCGACTGCGCCGTGGCTTGCGTCCAGGGCTGCGTGCGGCCCGAGGCCTGCCCCAACGCCGAGGCCCGGGCCCGGGTGCAACAACTGCTGGAAATGCGATCCCTTGATGAACTGGTGGCAATTGCCACCAAATCCCTAGAAGACCGGCTGCTGGGTCGCTTGCCCCGCGATGGCGGTCGGGCCGGTTAACGGCATGGCCCCCGCAACCGCCGCCGCCAAGGGGGGCTCCGAGGGCCCATGGGATTTGGCCCAATACCTGGACACCTGCGCCACCACGCCCCCGAGCCAGGCGGCGCTGGCGGCGATGGCGGCGGCGGCCCCGCTGGTCTGGGCCAATCCCTCCAGCCTGCATGGCTTCGGGTTGGCGGCGGCTGTAGCCCTCGAACGCAGCCGCTGCAGCCTGGCCCACCACTTAGGGGCCCAACCCGACGAGGTGGTGTTGTGCTCGGGAGGCACCGAAGCAATTCAGATGGCCCTGTTGGGCCTGGCGGCCCAGCAACCGGTCGGGCGGCTGGTGATCTCGGCGGTGGAGCATCCGGCCACGGAGGCCGCCGCCGCCCGCCTGCATCAACAGGGATGGCAGCTGGCCCGGCTGCCGGTGGATCGGGCCGGCCTGGTCTGTCTTGAGCAGCTGGAAAAGTTGCTGCAGCCGCCAACGCGCCTGATGTCGTTGATCTGGGGGCAAAGCGAGGTGGGCAGCCTCCAACCCCTGGAAACAATTGGCGCCCAGTGCCGGCGCGCCGGGGTGAGCCTGCATGTGGACGCCGTGCAGGTGGTGGGCCATCAGCCGATTGATTTCGCCTCCCTGCAAGTGGATCTGCTCAGCTGTGCCGCCCACAAATTGCAGGGCCCCCGGGGCATCGGCGCCCTGCTGGTGCGGCGGGGCCTCAACCTGGAGCCCTTGCTGGGGGGTTCCCAGGAGGCGGGCCGGCGTGGCGGCACCGAATCGGTGCTGCTGGCCGTTGGTTTTGCCGCAGCCCTAGCCGCAGCCCAGGAGCGCTTGCAGCAGCACGGCGGCCTCGATCCCCTGGCCGAGCTGCGCGATGGTCTGCTGCAAAACATGATGGCCCTGCCTGGTCTGCGCCTCAGTGGTCCGCAACCCGCTTCGGCCGCACGGCTGCCCCACCACCTCAGCCTGCTGGTGAGCACGGCGGCCGGCCAGCCCCTGGCCGGCCGGGCCCTGGTGCGGGCCCTCTGGCGCCAGGGTTACGCCGTCAGCAGTGGTTCGGCCTGCAGTGCTCTCAAGGGCAATGCCCAGGGCGGTGGCCCGACCACCGGCGCCGGCCTCGGCGGGGCCGCCAGCGGAGCCGCCAGCCCGATCCTGTTGGCGATGGGATACGAACCCGCGGAGGCCGCCAGTGGCCTGCGCCTCAGCCTGGGGCCCTGGCATCGGGCCGCCGACCTGGAGGCCCTGCCCCAGGCCCTGGATCGGGCCCGCCAGGAGGTGGCAGCGGCGGCGGCTATTTGATTGCCAATTGATCGCCAATTTCAAGCCCACCTAAAGCCCGCCAGGGGGCCGCTATGGTCCGCCCATTGAAGGGCTGTGCCCATGCTGCCCCCGGATTTGCGCTCGGCCGAGGCCGAAACCCTCACCGCCGTGCGCTCGGCCCTGGCCGCAGAACCCCGCGGTCGCTGGACGGTGGAATGGCGTTTTGAGGGCCTGCGGCTGCTGGCGCCGGCGCTGCGGCTGGCGGGGGATCTGCTCACAGAAGCGGGCCGGGGGGGGAGGCTGCTGTTCGCCGACGAGGGCGCCGCGGCCCTGGCCCGGCGCGAGTCCGAAATCCTCGCCCCCCGCATCGCCAGTTATGGCGATGAGCGCCGCCGCCAGGGCGATGACAGCGGCGTTAACAGCGGCGAGGGCGGTGGCGAGGGTGGTGGCGAGGGTCTGCTGCTGCTGGTGGCCCCCAGCCAGACGGAATACGACCTGGTGGAAGCCCTCTGCGGAGCGCACCGCGGTGCTGTGGTGCTGCTCAATCCAAACCTGGAGGATGCGGCGGTGGGCATCGGCAGCGTGGCGCGGCAGCGCCGCAAGGGATTTCTTTCCACCTGGCAGACGGCCTATGCATTGCTGCCCGATGCCGAATCGGCCCTGCGCCGCGCCCATCCGGGCGAGTGGGAGCTCTACCGCCTCGACCCCGACGGTTACCGGCTTGTGCGCAGCTTCGAGCGGCGGCCCGATGGCGAAAGCCGGGCCGAGGCCCTGGCCGGCACTGGCGGTGTGGGTCTGGCAGGCCAGTTGCGGGGCCTGAATGATCTGCTGGAGGGATTGCAGCGTTGAGGGGGCTGGTGGGGTGGGGCAAGCCTGACTACACTTCGCCCACCTTCTTTTGCCCATGGCCACCGAACTCCCGTCCAACCGCTCCTGGAGCCTGGTAGATCTGGCGGCTGGTGCTGCCGTCCTGCTGGCTGCAGTTGGGGTGCTCTGGAGTCCGAAGCTGAGTGGCGCGGTCGATCGAGCCACGGGGGCCCTGCAACCCGTCACAGTCTCGGTGGATGTGCGTGGGGTGCCCTCCGCCAATGCGGCCAACTTGATCCGCCAGGCCCAAGAGGAAGGCAAGGTGGCGATCGTGATCCGCAACTCCCCCCACGGCAAGGTCAAGATCAAGCAGGTGCAACCCCTCGAGCGCCGTCTTTCAATCCTCACGCCCGACGGCCGGTTGGTGAGCGCCCCGGATCCCAACCAGAGGAACTTTGGCACCTTTGATGCCCGCTTCATTCTGGAAGCCCAGGGACGCAAGACCGGCGGCGGGGTTGTTTTTGGCAACCAGACCAT
>JBIIRU010000247.1:0-4353 GCA_044341355.1 Cyanobium sp.
ATCCCCGCTGGGCGGCCAACAGCAGCATGTGACTAAGCCGCGGCGGTAAGCCGATGCCGGCCATGGCCTTGCCATGGGCCGTGATGCGCCCTTTGTCATTAAGGGCACCCATTTGAGCCAGTAGCCGTCTTGCGTTCTCAAGCGGTTGGGGTGGCGGCGGCTGCAGCCAGGGCAGATCCGTCCCGTCGTCGCTGCCCCAGGTGGCCAGTTGCAGGGCTAGGGGCAGGGGGTCCGCCTGTAAGAGTTCGGGGGGATCAAAGGCGGGACGGCGGGCTTGCTCGGCTGGCGACCAGAGCCGTAGGCAGCGTCCAGGCCCGAGCCGGCCAGCCCTGCCACAGCGTTGGGTGGCGCTGGCCTGGCTGCAGGGTTGGGTGACTAGCTGATCCATTCCTCGTGCGGGGTCGTAGCGGTTAACCCGACTGAGGCCGCTGTCAATGACCAGCCGGACGCCCGACAGGGTCAAGGAGCTTTCGGCGATGGAGGTGGCCAGGACAATCTTGCCGGCTTTGGATTTGGCCGGGGCGATGGCCTGGAGCTGGGCTTCCAGGGACAGGTGTCCGTGCAGGGGCACGCACTCCAAGGTTTGCCCCCATGGGGTCTCTGCGATAGCCCGCAGGCAGCTGACGATCTCCCTTTGGCCCGGAAGAAAAACCAACACCGTTTCGCTATCGCGGCGTTGCCCCAGCCAATGCTCCTCCAAGCCCCGCAGCACCTGCCTCGACAGACTTTCCCTTTCCCTGGGCACCTGGTAGCGCACTTCCACGGGATGGCTGGTTCCAGGAACCGTGATGACCGCTGCTCCTCCCATGCTGGTCGCCAGGGGCTCTAGGTCGAGGGTGGCGGACATCAGCAGCACCAGCAGATCGGGGCGCAGCTCCTGACGGGCATGGCGCAGGAGCGCTAGGGCCAGGTCGGCTTCGGCCCCGCGCTCATGGAATTCATCGAAGATCACGGCAGCGACCCCCATCAGTTCGGGATCCCCCTGCAGGCGCCTGAGAAACAGGCCAGTTGTCATCACTTCCAGCCGGGTGGCTTTGGAGGTGCGATGGTCGAAGCGCACGCTGTAGCCCACCTGGCCCCCAGGGCTTTCGTGGAGGGCCTCCGCCAATCGTTGGGCCGCTGATCGGGCCGCCAGTCGACGGGGCTGAATCAACAGGATTCGGGTTGGCTCCGGCAGCTGCTCAAGTAGAGCCAGGGGAACCCGGGTTGTTTTACCGGCTCCCGGGGTGGCCTGGAGCAACAAGGTGCCCCGGCCGATGAGGGTGTCGGTGATCTGCGCCAGGGACGCGTCGATCGGCAGGGGGGGCGCCAGGGAAGTCAGCGCACGTGGCGAATGCCGTCGACGGGGTGATACACCTCACCGGTGGTTTCTTCGTAGACGATGGCTGGCAAACCAGTTTCGAACATGGTTTGCAGGGCTTCCTTGAGATAGGGGTTCCAGCCGCCAGTCGTCACTTTGCCGTGGCGAACGGTCCAGTCCCAGGTGCCTTGCAGGTCCCTGGGGATACGTCCTTCCCGGTCCCTGCGGGCGACCAGATCCTGGGATTCGACAATGCCCACCAAAATCGGATCTTTGCCATAGGCCGGCGTGATGCTGAGTTCCAGCCTGATGGGATCGTCCTTCACCAGTTTGAGCCTGAACCTTGGCGGCAGCTTCAAGCCGTTCAGTACGGCGGCCACTACGCGTGTCCTCTGGTCCACCATCAGCGTCTCCCGGATTGTGCTGTCCGATCGCTGAGCCTATTCACCGATGGTCTGAGTCTCAGCTTGGATCGACGGGAGTGGCCGGTTCGCCGTTGTCGCCACTGAAGCGGACCGTGAGCAGGTCCTCGCGAGTGATTCGGCCTTGGGCATCTAGGAGTTCGGGATGGATCGTTACCTTGCCGGTGCGGTCGACCGCCCTGTCGCCCATGGGCTTGGGTTGGGTGCTGCTATCACCGGGCCGGGGAATCGCCTGAAAACCTCTTCCCATTACTTGAAAGGCTTGCCACAGCAGAAACAAGAAGCAACCGGCGTAGAGCAGGGGAAAAAGTCGCTCGAGCAGGTCAAAGGAATGGGAGGAGACGTTCATGGGCCGGTCTTTGCCCCTGGCCGATGGGATCCTTCCATCATCGCCGCTCGGCCGCAGATTCGTTGGTCGCGAGCATCCAGGCCCAAAGGGTGGTGCACGCTGCCCCGAAGGCGAGGAAGGCCAACAAGAGGCGACTGGTGTCCATGGTTAGTTGGAAAACTTTATAAATCCTAGGCTGGCATGGCCGTGGGCGGGGTCTTCGAGTCGCCAGGATGGGTCCATGGGTCTGAAGCTTCCTGTGCCTCGTTGTTTGCCCCCGAACCGGCTCCGTTGCCTCGGCCCCCTGCTTGTGGCCCTGCTGGCCCCGTGCGCGTTGCCGATTCCAGGCACCACTTTTGCAGCGGCCCAGGCTTTCCCCAATGGTTCCCCGTTGGTGCGCCAGTCCTTCGTGGCTGAGGCGATGCGCCGTTCCGGTCCTGCCGTGGTGACGATCGAGACCGAACGCACCCTGACGCCGGCTGCGGCAAGGTCTGAACCCGGCCCGCTGGACGATCCCTTGTTGCGCCGTTTCTTTGGTATGCCGCCGGCCGTCCAGCCGGGCCCTCGCAAGGTTCGGGGTCAGGGCAGCGGCGTCATTTTTCAGGCCCAGGGGTTACTCCTTACCAATGCCCATGTCGTGGAGGGAGGTGCACGGGTGACCGTGGGGCTTCAGGATGGCCAGCGAGTCGAAGGTCAGGTGGTTGGACTGGATCGTGTCACGGATTTGGCGGTGGTGCGGTTGGCACGCAGTGGGCCATGGCCGGTCGCTCCCCTGGGCAACTCCGATGAGCTGCAAGTAGGCGACTGGGCGATTGCCGTAGGTAATCCTTTTGGATTGGATCAAACCGTGACCCTTGGCATCATCAGCAGCCTTAATCGCAGCGCCAGTAAATTAGGCCTTTCCGGTAAGCGACTTAACCTGATTCAAACCGATGCAGCGATTAACCCTGGCAATTCAGGGGGGCCTTTGCTGAATGCGGATGGGGAAGTTGTTGGCATCAATACACTAGTCAGAACAGGTCCCGGAGCTGGGTTGGGATTCGCGATTCCGATCAACAGGGCCCGATCTATCGCCGCCGAGATTGTGGCTACCGGAAAAGTGATTCACCCCGTGATCGGTGTGTCCTTAGATGCCTTGCCGGTTGGTCCTAGTGGACAACCCCAACAAGGGGCTTTGGTGGTTAATGTGTTGGAATCGGGTCCAGCTGCCCGGTCTGGCGTGCAGAGCGGCGATGTGATCATCGCCGTAGAAGGGAAAGTCGTACGCAGCCCTTCCGAAGTCATAACTGCGATAGAAGCCAGTGGAGTGGGAAGACTCCTGACCCTGGGTCTCCTGCGCGCCGGGCGACCCCTGCAGCTCAAGGTGTTGCCTGGGGAGTGGGGTCAGGACCCATAGAGTCAAGTTGCCAAGGCACCTCAAAGCACGTCGAAGCTGGGCTGTGGCGTCCCTGGCTGCAGCGATTGGATCACGTCGGGTCGCAGGGCCAGTTCCTGGGCTACCCGGGATGGAGAATCCAGTTGCTGACGCATCATCCATTGGGTGGCGGCTTTCTGGCTGTGCCAGGCCTGGAGCAACTGTTTGGCAAGGCCTTGGAGAGTCTGGATGTCGACAGTTGAGTCGATGGCACGACTCATGCGCTCCATTTCGAATTTTTGACCGAGGGAAAGAGTGAGGGGTTCGGACATGGGGAAAAGGGTCATCGAAAAAGTTGGGCCAAGGCTACGAACTGTTTCAAGTGCCCAGGTATCCAATGCAACATGTAGGTCTGGCTGCGAGCAAAAAACCAGCGTTTGCTGATGCATGCCGCTGCGATTGGCCCCCTGGGTCAGGGATGGCTGGGTACTTCAAACCCTTGGTAATGGGGGCGTTGAGGCGCAGTTTCTAGGGCTGGGGCCATGCCCTGCAATCGATGTCGCTTGGGCAGGCGCGAAGCTGCCCAAGGATCAATCCGCTTAGGCCAGGTCAGAGCTTGCACATGAATTGGGATCCTGGGCCGGTTGGGCAGGGCTTACGGGCCGGCGCGGTTTGTGATACGGGGGTTGTTCCGGCCTGGCGGGTGATTTTCAGGATTTGCGGCCTGCGGCCTTGGATTTCTGTTTGAGGCGATTGGCTTCGCGTTTCTGATTGCGGGCTTCCTCTTCTCGGGCCTGCTCGGCTTCCTGGCGCTCCTCCTCCTTTTTCTGCAGGTAGTAGGCGTAATCTCCGCGATAGACGACCAGCTCGCCATCGCGCAGCTCGACAATGCGGTTAGCCACCCTGGAAATGAAGTAGCGGTCGTGGGAAACCACCAGGGCCGCTCCTT
>JBIIRU010000248.1:0-4331 GCA_044341355.1 Cyanobium sp.
TGGGAAAGAGGGGATGGAGGATGGCAAGCAGGGGATCGGCCTTGGTCTTGCGGGCAATGATGGCGGCACAGTCGTGCAGAAAGGCCTCGCTGTCGAGGTAGGCATCAAGACCACCAGTTCCATGCCAAAGCATCGTCTTCATACAATATTCGGCATACTCAAAATTGATGCGATCATGGCAAAGATGACGCCAGATCTTGCCAAAACTTAAATCACCATCCAAAAACCTAAAGATTGGAAATGGATTAAGAAACTGCTCTTCCGCTTGATAAATCAAATTTCGGCTATAAGCATCCAACACTTCTCCGTAGCTATGTAAAACATCGACCACCTCGATGAGGTTCTCTTCGCTTTCGCTCAGCAGGGTTGAGCCCGTCAATAACTGTTGCTGCAGCTCCAGGGAGCTGGGCATGCCGCCGCGGTGGGTCAGCAGCTCGGAGATGACTGGCATCAGCCCACCCCCCCTGCGGTGAGCAGGGCCACCAGTTCGGGCAGGCGGGCCATGGCAATGCTGGTGCTTTGGCTGAGGCTGCCCAGCCCCGATGGCAGCAGACCAAGGGCGACGACAGCCAAAGCAAGGGCAAGGGCCGGAATCGTTTCGCGGGGGGCGACTGCCGCCAGACGGATATCTAGACGTCCATCAACCTCAGCCAGGCTGGGAGGCGTAATCGCCAGTCGCCCAAAGAAGGCCCGGTTTACCAACAGCAGAAAGTAAACGGCCGTCAAACCGGAACCCACCATGCAGAGCAAGGTAGCCAGGGGGAAAAGTTCGATGCTGCCCCGAAAGACCAGGAATTCGGAGATGAAACCAGCCATGCCGGGCATCCCGGCGCTGGCCATGACCCCCAGCGTCATCAAGCTGCCTGTGAGGGGCAATCCCCTCTCAGGATTGAGGAGTCCCCGCAACACTTCCAGATCCCGGGTGCCGGTCTTGCGATAGACAATGCCAACCAGCAGAAACAACAGGGCCGAAATCAGGCCATGGCTGACCATCTGGAAGACGGCACCGGCGAGGCTGACGGGTGTGGCGGCGGCCGCCGCCAACAGGATGTAGCCCATATGCCCCACCGAGCTGTACGCCACCATGCGCTTCATATCCCGCTGGGCAATGGCCGCCAGGGAGCCATACAACACCGAAACCCCTGCCCAAATCGCTAGCCAGGGGGCCACCAGGGCCCAGGCCTCGGGAAACAATCCCAGGCAGAAGCGCAACAACCCGTAGGTGCCCAGCTTGAGCAGCACACCAGCCAGAAGAACCGAAACCGGACTGGAGGCCTGGGTGTGGGCATCGGGTAGCCAGCTGTGGAAAGGAAACAGGGGAATCTTGATACCAAAACCAATCAGCAGGGCACCAAGCAGCAGTAACTGACTACCCATAGCCAAGCGATCACTGTAGACCGGGGTGATACTGAAATCAGCCACCCCAGTCAACAGGGCCAGCCCCAAAAATGCCCCCAGGATCAACATCCCAGAAACCGCCGTAAACAGCAAAAATTTGGTGGCGGCTGCGGCCCTATCGACCCCGCCCCAGATGGAGATCAACAACCAAAGGGGTATGAGCTCAAGCTCATAGAAAAGCAAGAACAACAGCAGATTGCCGGCCATAAAGGCACCATTGACGGCGCCGCTGATGATCAAAAGCAGCGCGAAATAAAGCCGAGGTCGCTCATTAATATCCCTAGTGCAAACAGCGGTGACCAGGCTCAAGGCGCTGTTGATCAACAAAAGCGGCAGTGATAGACCATCGATTCCCAGCCTATATTCCAGGCCAAGACCGGGGAGCCAAGGCAGGGTTTCGACCAACTGAAGATCGGGGAGTGCGGGGTTGAATGCCGTGAGCACCACCAGATTCCAGAGTAGCTGGGCGACAAGCACCAACAAGGCAATCGAACGCATGCGTCCTGGAGGAGGCTGGCCAGGCCATAGCAGCAGCAGAAAACTGCCAAGGAAAGGGATCAAGAGCAAGGCACTAAGCATGATTTTCTCCTATCCCTTGAGCCAGAAAAGGCTGGCAAAAAGCAATACAATCGCCACAATCACGGTCAATACATAACTCTGTAACTGGCCGCTCACCCCCAGCTTCAAACCCTCAGCACTAGCAAGGGAGAGGCCGCCAACACGACGCACTAGGCCATTGACGACGACCCGATCAAAGGTATTTGTGAGTTGGGCTAAACTGGAAACCCAAGCAACAATGGTAGCTCTATAAATTCGATCGGTATAGAAATCAAAGGCCAACAAATCCTGCAGGGTTCGCAGGGGCCGCAACATCGAACGGGACCAGAAGCGATCGAGCCTCACCAAGGCACCGGTCGCCAGACCCACCAGGCCCGTGCTCACCACAAGCAAGGCACTGGTCAGGGAGACAGGCACAACACCTGGAGAGGGATCGAGCCGGGCCATGATCAACGGGGTGAGGATCACGATCACCATCAGGCTGACCATGGGAAAGGCCATTAACCAGTTGACCTCAGGAGTGCGCTTGGTCTTGGCGTGGGGGACATCCAGAAAAACCTGACGGAAGACGCGCACCAGGTTGAAGGCCGTCAGTCCATGGACCAGCAGCACAACGGCGGCGAAGAGCGGGGCCTGCTGCATCAACCGATCCACCATCAGCCCGTAGGACCAGAAACTGCCCAGGGGTAAAATTCCGGTCAGACCAGCCGCCGCCACCAGATAGGCCCCCGTGGTGGCGGGCATGCGGCTGCCCAGTCCGCCAAGCTCGGTGATGTCCTGACAATTGGTGGTGGAGATGACACTGCCCACACTCATGAACAGCAGGGCCTTGGCCAGGCCGTGGGCTAGCAATAGCAGCAAAGCCACAATGGGCTGTTGCAGGGCGATGGCAATAAAGACCAAGCCAAGGATTGAACTGGTGCCATAGGAAAAGGCCCGTTTAAGATCGATCTGGGCGATGGCCACCAGGGCGCCACCCACAGCGCTGATGGTGCCTACAACCAGCAAGCCATTCAGTGCCAGGGGAGAAAGCGCCAGCAGGGGCATGACCTTGATCAGTACCAGGGCCCCGCAAGTGACCACCACCGAATTGCGCAGGATCGAAGCGGGGTTAGGACCCTCCATGGCCTCATCCAGCCAGAGGTGCATCGGAAACTGGGCACATTTACCCATGGGACCGGCGATCAACCCCAATCCCAACAGGTTGACCGCCAGGGGCGTGAGTGCACCGCTGGCCTGGGTGCGGGCAGCCCAGGCATAAAGATCGGTAAATTCGAGAGAGCCCGCCCAGGCAGATAGGGCTACCACAGCCATCAACAGCAGCACATCTCCCACCCGTTTGGTGAGAAAGGCATCGCGGGCAGCTGTGACAACCAGGGGTTGGGCGTACCAAAAGCCCACCAATAAATAGGTAGAAAGAGTGAGCATTTCCAGCAGAAAATAGCTCATAAAAAGATTGCTACTCATCACCACCCCCGCCATCGCCCCTTCAAAGAAGCCCACCAAGGCATAAAAACGAGCCAAGGACCATTCCTTGTCCATATAGCCAAGGGCAAACACCTGGCACAGGACACTCATCGTGGTCACCATTTCCAGGGCGGCCAGATTGGTGAAAGAAAGGTCGAATCCAATCCTCAGGTTCAGGTCGGCGATCTGGAACCAGGGCCATTCCAGATGGCGGGTCCCAGTCCGCAGCACCTCCCTGATCACCAAGCTGCCGTGCACCAAGGCAACCACTGAAAGCAACAAATTCAGATAGGCCGCTGGCCTGGGGCCTTCACGTTTGATCCAGCCGGTGGCCCAGGGAAGGGACAGGAGCATGCCGCTAAACCCGTACAGCGGGATCAACCAAGCGGTCTGAATCGATAGGGGCAGGGCTTCAGGCAAAGGAAACGGCACTCGACTGGGTCCGACGGCAAGGGGGCTGGCGCTGGAATCTAGTCAGTAAGGAAAGCCCAACGCTCTGGGGCAGATCCTCGTCAGAAGCTGGCGTGTTGGGGCTCGGCCAGGGCCTCAGCAGTGGCGAAGGTGGCCAACCATTGCTGCAATTCCTGGCCATGGGCGGATTCCTCCTGCCAAAGGGCTGCAAAAAAAGCACGGTTATCGGTGTCGGCGATGGCTTCGCAGAAGCGCACGGCTTCGGCGTAATGCTCAATCAGATCGACCTCGAGTACCGCATCAAGACGCAGTAATCCCTCCAGATCGGGGGCGTGGCTGATGGGCTTGAGCTGGGAGGCCCCAGGAGCAAGTCCAAGTTGCAACATGCGTTGCACAATGCGCTCGGCATGTTGCAGCTCCTCCACCGTTTCGCGACGAAAACGGCCAGCGGCCTCTAGGTCGCCCCATTGTTCAGCCAGGCAAGCCTGGGTCATGTA
>JBIIRU010000031.1:0-14970 GCA_044341355.1 Cyanobium sp.
AGGGTTTATAATGGATTGATGGGGTTGAGCAATCAGCCTCCAAGCAGTCATTCTCCGACTGCTCCTGTTCACCCTCCAAAAGGGTCCCAGGACCTCCTGAGTTACACCACTCGAAGGGGCGCTACCACGTTGCGCTCGCAGAGTTCTTGGATTTGGCCTTGGTGACAGCCGACGGTAAAATCGCGAAGGCCTTTCCTCTGCGCACGCGATTGCTTTGTGATGACTGACGCTCAAGATCAGAAGCGAGCTTGAAGCTTGGGCCGGTAGCAGAAAATGTGAGCCCCCGCCTGCCGAATCTTGATGCTGGGGTGTTGTTATTCAATCGCTGCCGCCAAGTCTCTGATGTTTGGCTGTTGCTTTTCAAGCTGAGACTGGTTAACAACGACGGTCTTCTTTGCGATCACGCGGGAGTCTGCAGTAAGCGCAACGATAGGAATTCCAAGAGAGCTAGATACAACGGAGGCCGTATTGGCATCGACAATCTCATATTGAAACATCCTGTCAAACGCGGACCTTGATCGCGGGCTTCCAGTCCCAGTTGGATGGATGTGAAAAAAGTTCGGATTTGATTGCCACACAGACCATATTTCATTGCCGATCTCCGTCACCACACTGCGGAATGCCGCCGCAGACTTAATATATTGAGTAAGCCTATTGCCAGCATAGCAATAGATTCTGGGTATCGGCAGGCGAAACTGCTGACAGTTGAGAAAGAATTGGGACTGCTGGCTTCCAGGCGTACGTGTCACCCCGTACAAAAGCGCAAGCACGGCCCGGACCGCACGTTTAGAAGAGCCATCCGCAGAAAAAGGAATAATCAGGCGATCAGACGCGGAAAGGGCCAGTTCTGTATAGATTGAAAAACTGGGGTTGCAGTCAATAAATACCGCGCACTCATCTTGGCTCCAGATATGCTTAATATCCTGAATAAGATCGCTGATCCATGTGTGAACAACTCGCCATGCATCAGATGGGCCAGGTGCCGTTGCTCCAAGAACACGTGACCCCTGAATCTCTAGCTGTTCGCCACCAGCGACAAGAAAAACATTCAGAGGAACGCTGGCATTATATTGCGATACTTGCGTAAGGTAGCTAGATCCGGTATTGGGATTAACATAGGGACTTCTAATTCGATCCTCAATATACCCAGAAATGGTCTTGCGTGGTGTTTGGGTACTTAGGCCTTCCAAGACGCTCTCGCCTTGACTCATACCTCCAAGAAGCATCCCTGAAGGTTTTGCTTGAGGACAGAGATCAAGAACAAGAATATTCACCTCGGGATGTATCCGAGCATATTCACAAGCGAGCTGGAATGTTAGATAGCTTTTCCCAACTCGCCCTTGTTGTTCCACAGTGAGTAGATGGCCATCCGTCATCCCGCTCGATAGTTGTTGGCACTTGGGTGATCATACTGCATACATGGTTGTTAATGTTAACAGCTTAGTTCCGGGGCTCCCTTGTACCAAACACACTCAACGCTCAAGATCAGAAGCGGCCGAGACTTTGGAAGTACCGATTACCTCCGGTCCCGTCTTCTGAATCTTGATGTTAGGCCCCTTCGCAACTCCAGTGGAGTGATTGTGCATACATTCCACTATAAGAGGATCCATACGAGCTTGCCAGCCAGCTCCAGCGACCTTAATGTTGTCGATAACCTCTGAGGATACTTGCGACCGCCTGATGGGCCGTGGATGATGCGCCTGTGCGGCTGGCCCATTTTGCCACGCATTCCTTGTGCTTGCGCCCTTGCCTTATTCCACCGAACCCCTTTCCGGATGAAGCCGTGGGGTTGCCGGAGTAGGTGAGGAAGGGCTTTGGTAAGCCTCTTGAAACTGATGATAGAACTGTTCGCCTAGTTTCACATAGCGTTTCATGATTTCATTGGCAGAGGCATCATCACGTGCGTTGGCAAATTCAATCAGCACCAGGCCCTGCTGCTGCATTGTGTCGTGGATATCACCGGGGATGAGATGTTTATTTGCCGCCAGACGAGTGAAAAAATCCGTGAGTGGCACGATGTCTCCGTTGACGATCAGGCCATCAACCTTGGTGCCGCTCCTTCGGCGGTTTAGATCCGTCGCGATCCTCTCCAACTGTTCCCGCAGGCCCGTTATGGCTTGTTCCGTCTTGATCTCCCCTTGTACAACTGGTTTCTGCGGAATTCCTTGGGTGGGCTTTAGGCGTTGCGCATTCCACCAAACTGTACCCGCTAGGAGGGGGAGTGCAAGGAGCGGGAGCCATTTCACCTTGGATGCGGGGACTATTATCGGTCTGGTTTGGGTAACGACAGAAAGAACATCTGCAGGAATGCTTCCATCAGGTTCCAAGATGGTGACGGCACGAAGGTAATTGGGAATTAGATCAAATGACACCGAGCCTATTCGAACAGGAATGACCCTTCCTTTGGGGTGGGGCCACCTCTCGCGAGCAAGGGTGAGTTCGCTGAGGCAGTAACTGCCCTTGGCAATCGAATGATTGCTAATGAGGAAGACAAAAAGATCGGTGTTCTTAACCGCTTTTCGAATGCGCGCATGATAGTCACCACCAGCAGGGAGGCTCTCCGCATCGAAGAACACATCTATTCCTGCGCCCACCAATGCCAGCTGTATCTGCTCGGCAATTTCTTTGTCTTCTGAGGCATGTGATAGAAAGACATTCATTGGGAGAAAAGGTGAACAGTCAGAGGTGATCTACTTACAATAGGCAACTGTTTGACCCTGACGGGAATCTCAAATTGAGATTAACTGCTTTTATTATGCCAGCTTTTTCCGCCCATGGAAACTCGCGTCTGCTCCATTTCTGCTCATCTTTTCATCCGTAAAAGGAAGGGCATCAGGATCTGTCTTCTGTCTCAGCTGCTGCTTTAATCAGCTGATCCTCTTCAACTGTCGGCATCTTTAAATTAATCTTCTCGGGTGGCTTGGACATAGTGGTTGTCCTTAAGGCGATGCGCACATTGTAGGCTAATGGTTTTCCTCGTATATTCACGATAAACAAAGTTCCCAAAAAAGGGAGTTTCCCTCATCGGTGCCAGCGTAATCATACTTACTTCGCCATAGTCAACTTGGTCATCAATCCAGGCAACTGGCACATCCCACCTGAGCTGGGCTGCACCCGCCAAGCAGTGAGGGTGTACTCAGGTTGATCGCCTATATCTGGGACGAAATCGAATTTCACCTCTAACTCTAGCCATGAATAACACTCCATTCAACCTCGTTGGACAAGCAGCCTTCAGGTGGGCCTAACATAGAGTATGCGGACCCACATATCACGTAAAATCCGATCATTGCTGCATATCCTGCAGATAACTGATCTATTTGAAGACTTGTAAGCCATTGCTAAGAAGTGGATCCTGGGGGAGCGATCGGATTCGGTGAATGATATGTGGATTCAGTTTATCACGCTCGACTCACACCTCGTTGCCATTGCCAAGCAAACACCAGGTTACGTAGGCTTATGGGTAGTTAGTTAGGCCCAGAGTTAGGCCAAGCCAAAACATCCATGAAGGCAAATTATGTGTATTTTGGCTTCCGGCCCATGATGTCCACTTTCTTTGCATTTTCTGCAATGGAATTCATGATCAATAACAGCGACTCATATGATCACGGTTGGGACCCAGTAAACGCTGCCCGGGGATCGGCCTGGTCTTGAGAACTTACACTAGAGCAATAGGTTCTGCTTCCATCTACTTACAGCTACCTCCATCGGCCCATTATTGACTTGCTGGTGGTGCCCCATCGAAGGTAGATGAACTAATCGCATCCCCATCCCATGGCTGACCTCACAAGCAGCGAAGTGCTCACTGATCATCAGCAGGAGCTCTACTTGCGTCTGCAGAGTTACTGCTTCGATGCACCGGGAGGAGCGGTTGCGTTCGCGGCCAAGCTGGCCTACGAGCAGGGCTGGTCGGCGGCGAAAAGCGAGCGGGTGCTTGGCGAATACCGCCGTTTTCTCTTTCTCGCCCTGAAGGCTGGCCATCCGGTCTCCCCTTCCAGGGCGGTGGATCTGGCCTGGCATCAGCACCTACTCGACACCCGCAGCTACTGGCAAGAGTTTTGCCCCCGGGTGTTGGGCCAACCGGTGCACCACACCCCATCGCGGGGGGGCGAGGAGGAGCGGCAGCGGCTGGGGGAGTTCTACCGCCGCACGCTGGCAAGCTATCGGGCCTTCTTTGGCGAGGCCCCGCCTGCGGACCTCTGGCCTGCGGCTGTGCCGTCTGGAGCTGAGGCGCCAGCGGCTGAGGCGCCTGGGGCTGAGGCGCCGGCTGCCGCGACCCGGCCCCCACGACGGGTGCAGCATCGCTGGGGGATGCTGCTGGCGTCGCTGCTGGTTGCCCTGGTGCTGGGCGGCTGCAAGGCGGGCTATCAGAACTTTCCTTTCAGCCTCAACGGGCCTGCCTTTCTACTGTTTTACGGCGTGGTGACATTTGTGGGCTGCCTGGAGGTGAAGCGGCAGCACCAGCGCTGGGGCTTGAAGGCCCGGCCCTGGGGGGTGATCGTGATGGGCGGCGTGTGGCTCTTAGGCGTCGCTCGCCTTCTCCATGGGCTAAGCCTCGGCCGGCCGGTGGGGTGGTTGATTCTTGTCCTGATATTCGTGACCCTGACCCTGATCGCCACCATGTTCACCTCATTGTGGCTCGACCCAAAGGACCGGCCGGACCCTCGCGGCGGCCAAACCGATGGCGGCGGTGGTGCCAGCAGTGGCGGCTGTGGTGGTGGTGGCTGCGGCGGTGGCTGTGGTGGTGGTGGTGGTGGTGGCGGCTGTGGTGGTTGAGGAGGCTGAGGCCCTGGTTGAACTATCCCCATAGCTCTAAGCGATGGGCAGCAGACCAACTGCGGAAAAAATCAGAATAATGCTAATGGATTGCATTGATTGCGTGCCAGTCATCACCAAAACTCTTTAAAACCCAGCCGCGCGGAAGTCGTCGCCGACACAGGCGAGCGGACACTGCTCCCGTTCCGCCAGCGCGGCGGCGAAACAATCGCCGAAATTAAGTTGGGCGCCATGCCCCTGGCCCTTGCCGAACCTTTGGAAGATCTGGCAAGCCCGGCGGGCCAGATCTTCATCCACGGGCACCACATCGGCATCGAGCAGCAGCAACAGCTCCTCCACGGCATCAAGCACCCCTCGGCAGTGGGCCACCACCAGCAACTCCTGCAGGGTGCCGGCGGAGATCTGCAGCAGGTTTGCCTGCTCTAGCTGGCTGCGAATCTGCTGCCAACCGGGTTCCCGCTGGATGATGGCGATCACGGCGGAGGTGTCGAGAATCATCCGGGCAGGCCATCGGCTCCGTAGAGCTCACTGGCATCAAACGGCCTGGCCAGCGCTGCGGCTTGGTCCTGCAGGGGGGACAAATCCTGCTGGAGGCGTGCGCTGCGGCGGATCCGGCGCTGACGCTGCAGCTCGCGCTCCAGGGCCTCGCGCACGATGTCGGTGGCACCCCGGCCGGTGATCTGGCGCAGCTGGCCGATCAGCCCATCAACCTGGGGACTTTTGATGTTGACCGCCATTCCACCACCGAGATGTAGACAGCCATTCTATTCGATGATTCTGCCCACCGTACCGTTCTCAGAGCCCTTTCGGCTCAAGGCTGCCGGGGCTGCTGTTGAGAGAGTTGGGCATGGCTTCAGGAACCCCTGTCACCAAGGTCCGCCATTGGCCCTGGCTGATCCGATGTCGCAGCAAGGCAAAGCTTTGCAGCCGCACCCCGCGGCGGGCCTCCACCACCACGGTGCGTAGCCACAGCCCTTCCCCTGCTTGCAGCGCCGTGAGCGTGAGCGTCGGCACCACCCGGACGGGGCCGGTGCCTAACAGGGGCCAATCGGCGGCTGCAAGCGGGCATCGTGTTCCCTCCAGCCCTCCTGCTCGACGCCGATCCGCCGTCGAGTCGGCCAAGCAGTCATGCAAAGCTTGCTCCGCAAGGGAGTTGCCAGGTACGTAGTACCGCAATTGCACTGTAAACAGCTTTGAAAGAGTGTGCCGCCAGAACTGCCCGCAATCAACCCGGCGGCCGCCATGGCGACGATCCGCTTACATAGCTGGAACCAGAGCAATAGGTTCTGCTTCCAACTCCTTACAGTTACCTCCATCGGCCCATTATTGACTTGCTGGTGGTGCCCATCGAAGGTGATTGAACACTTTGCATCACCATCTCATGGGTGACTTTACGGGCAAGGAAATGTTCACTGATCACCAGCAGGAGCTCTACTTGCGTCTGCAGAATTACTGCTTGGATGCACCGGGGGGCGCGGTTACGTTCGTGGCCAAACTGGCCTGCGAGCAGGGCTGGTCGGTGGCCAAGAGCGAGCGGGTGCTTGGCGAATACCGCCGCTTTCTCTTTCTCGCCATGGCGGCTGGCCATCCGGTCTCCCCCTCCAGGCCGGTGGACCTGGCCTGGCATCAGCATCTGCTTGACACCCGCAGCTACTGGCAGGAGTTCTGCCCCCGGGTGCTGGGCCAGCCGTTGCACCACACCCCATCGCGGGGGAGCGAGGAGGAGCGGCAGCGCATGTGGGAGCGGTACCGCCGCACGCTGGCGAGCTACCGGACCTTCTTCGGTGAGGCCCCCCCTGCGGATCTCTGGCCTGCGGCTGTGCCGCCTGCGGCTGAGGCGCCTGCGGCTGTGCGGATGGCCGCCGCGCCCCGGCCCCCACGACGAGTTCCCAATCAATGGGGAATACCGCTGGCGTCGCTTGTACTTGCCCTGGTGCTGGGCGGCTGCAAGGCGGGCTATCAGAACTTTCCTTTCAGCCTTAACGGGCCTGACTTTCTGCTGCTCTATCTGGTAGTGGCAGGTGGAGCCTTGGTCGCGGTGTTGGCAATGCACAAGCTCTGGGGCGAACAGGCCTGGGCGGGCGATGTGATTGTGAGCGGAGGCGTGTGGATTCTTGGCGCTGTTCGCATTTTCCAGGGGTTGAGCCTGAATCGGCCAGTTGTATTTGTGTTTTTTGCGCAAGTATTTGCGACAATTTTTTTATTCAAAGCTCTAACAAATGACTTAGCTCCAAAGTATGACAAGGGAAACATCCGTAAAGCCCGAGACGATGGTGGAGGCGGCAGTGATATTAGCAATAGTGATCCTGGCTGCTGTTGATCACGACCACGCCGACGAGTTCAATCGCAACGTGATGTTGCCTGTTGCCTGGGCCCCCGTGCCTGGCAAAGAGGTCTCAGTCGGGCCGCATCAATCAGATCAACCCGTCCGCCGTAGGCGTTCCAACACCCACCCGGGCGCCAGAGTAAAAGCAGCTCCCTCCCACCCCGATGGCGCCCGCCGAATCCACCCACCAGCCCGCCGCACCCCAAGCCCAAGGCGCCTCCCCGGCCCTCTCCCCCTCCGACCAGCTGAAGCAGTTGGTCGGAGGGGCCTGGGTTACCCAGATGATCCACGTCGCCGCCGAGCTCGGGGTAGCCGATCAGCTGGCCTGCGGCGAGCGACCCGTGCAAGAGCTGGCGGAGGCCTGCGGCGCCGGGGAAGATGGCCTGTTCCGGCTGCTGCGGGGTCTGGCCAGCCTGGGCATCTTCGAGGAAACGGCGCCGCGCCAGTTCGCGCTGACGCCACTGGCGGAGTTGTTGCGCAGCGACCATCCCCAGTCGCTGCGGCAATTTGCCCGCTTGATGGGCGATGAGCACTACCTCGGCTGGGCTGATCTGCTCCACAGCGTGCGCAGCGGCGAAGGGGCCTTTCGCCACCGCTACGGCATGTCGGTGTTCGAGTGGTATCAGCAAAACCCTCGCCGCGGCGCCATCTTTGATGGAGCGATGGGCGATCACTCCCGCGCCCAAATCGATGCCCTGCTGGCCAGCTACGACTTCAGCGGCATCAACCATCTTGTGGATGTGGGGGGCGGCCAGGGTCTGCTGCTGCAGAAGGTGTTGGCGGCCTACCCGGATCTGCGCGGCACGGTGTTCGATCAGCCCCAAGTTGTGGCGCCGGTGGCGGTTCCGCCGGTGGCGCTGCCGCCGACGGCGGTGCCGCCGGAGCTGGCGGGCAGGCTGGTGCTGCAGGGAGGCGACTTCTTCACCGCAGTGCCCGCTGGCGCCGATGCCTACCTGCTCAAGCACATCATTCACGACTGGGGTGATGACGCCTGCCTGCAGATCCTGGGGCAGATCCGCGCCGTGATGGCCCCTGGCGCCCGGGTGCTGGTGGTGGAGCAGGTGATCCCACCGGGCAACGGTCCGTTCCCGGGCAAGCTGCTTGATCTCAACATGCTGGTGATGACCGAGGGCGGCCGCGAACGCACCCCCTCTGAGTACGCCAGCCTGCTCGCCAAAGCGGGGCTGAGCCTGCAGAGGATCGTGCCCACCCCCTCGCCCGTCAGCGTGGTGGAGGCGGTGGCGGCCTGAGGCTCAACCCGGTTGCCGCCGCCAGGGACAATGGCCCCGATCCCCACCGTTGCCGCGGCCGCCGATGACCAGTTCCCAGGCCCCCGAAGGTCCGGCCGCCAAGGCCACCAACATCGTTTGGCACCACTCCACCGTGACCCGGGCGGCCCGGGCGCACCAACGGGGCCACCGCAGCGCCATTCTCTGGTTCACGGGGCTGAGCGGCGCCGGCAAGAGCACCCTGGCCAATGCCGTCAATTCGGCCCTGTTTGAGCAGGGGCTGGCCTGTTATGTGCTCGATGGCGACAACGTGCGCCATGGCCTCTGCGCCGATCTCGGTTTCTCCGATGCCGACCGGGAGGAGAACATCCGCCGCATCGGCGAAGTGGCCAAGTTGTTTCTCGATGCCGGCGTGGTGGTGCTGACGGCCTTTGTGTCCCCCTTCCGCGACGACCGCCGCCGCGCCAGGGCCCTGGTCGAGGACGGCGATTTCATCGAGATCCACTGCGCCGCCGACCTGGCCGTATGTGAAGGGCGCGACACCAAGGGGCTTTACGCCAAGGCCCGCGCCGGTGAAATCAAAGAATTCACCGGCATTTCCAGCCCCTACGAAGAACCGGAAAACCCTGAACTTCGCATCGAGACGGGGTGCCAAAGCCTGGAGGATTCTGTGGCCCAGGTGTTGGCCTACCTGGCGGCCCGGGGGGTGGTGCCGGGGGCCGCGCCGTCGGCTCTTCCCTCACCGGCATGAACCAGCGCCTCGGCTTACTTGTTATGCCTCTGCCGGTGGCGGTGGCGGTGACGTTGCCTGGGGTGCATGCCGCTCCCCAGGCTGATACCCCGAGCGGCGGTGGAGTTCTTGCCCCGGTGAGCAGGGTTGATCTCGCCCGCTATGCCGGTATCTGGTACGAAATCGCCAAGATTCCCAACCGGTTTCAGAAACAATGTGCCCGCGACACCCTTGCCCAATACACCCTGCGCCCTGATGGCCGCATCGATGTGGTGAATCAGTGCATCAAGCGCAACGGCAGTGTGGATCAGGCCAGGGGCATCGCCAAGGTTGTCGACACCGCTACGGGCGCCAAGCTCAAGGTCAGCCTGGTGAGTTTGCTGGGCTGGCGGCCGTTCTGGGGGGACTACTGGATCCTTGGACTGGATCAGGACTACCGCTGGGCCGTTGTGGGCGCTCCAAACCGCAAATACGGCTGGATCCTGGCCCGCAGCAAGACTCTCGACCCGAACGCGCTGCAAACCATCGCTGCGATCATCGAGCGCAACGGCTACCAACGAGGCAGTTTCCAAATGGACGGGCAGGGGCCCTGAGATCAGCACTGTCTTCAAAGCGGCGCTGGTGGAGGGCGATATGCCTCCCGAGCGGCCCGAGCTGCCGGGACTGGCGGTGCGACTGGAGAACGCCGAGCGCTTTGTTGCTGCCACCGGGGCGGTGGTCGTCATTGGAGGAGATCGGGCCTGCTACGAGTCACCGTCTTGAACATCAGCGCCAGCCTCCTCAAAAAAAATGGTGTTTCAGGCGAAGGTGGCTTGGTTTGGGCCCAGCAACCTGTCCACTTTTCTTTGCTGCAAACGCCTTTTGCTGAAGTGACATCAGAGAAGAGTTGCTGGTGAAGGGCCAGGGATCAGTTCTTTATCCCTTAGGCGGGAAAGGATCGTTGCCGTAGCTGTCCCGATCCCTGATCTGACCGGTAGGGCGATGGATGAATACATCGCTGCCTTTATTGCGGGCAATTTGCTCAGCTCGTTGCCTGGCTTCTTCCTGAGTCTTCATTGCCCTGGCGGTGTAGCGGGAATTGCCTTCTCCTCTGACGGCCCAGCCGTCTTCTTGCTTGATTACGTGCTGATGGTCGGCCATGGCGCTAATTGCAGATAGTACTAGTGTACTGCCCTAGTCAAGCCGCGGGGAAACGGCGGCAGGGAGTGGCAACCGGCGGCGAACCGTTTTCTTGATCTTCTCGCCGGACTTCTCGGTGGCCAAGTCAAGCTCATAGCTGTTCTGCAGGTTCATCCAAAAGGCAGCCTCGACGCCGAGCCACTGTTCCAGGCGCAAGGCGGTATCGGCTGTCATGGCCCGTTTGCCGCTGATCAGCTGATAAATCCGATTGGAAGGCACATGCAGCTGCCGGGCAAGTTCGGCTGCCGTCATGTTCAGCTCCTGCAACTCATCTGCCAGAATCGTGCCGGGATGAATGGGATAGACAGGGCGATTTTCTGTTTTGGTCATGGTAGTTCTCCCTCAGTGATAATCAACAATTTCGATATTGAATGGCCGTGGTGAGTGCTCCGGCCACTCAAAGCAGATGCGCCACTGCTGATTGATGCGGATGCTGAACTGCCCCTTGCGGTCACCGCCGAGAGCTTCAAAGCGGCTGCTGGGCAACAGCATCAAGCCCTGGCGGGAGACGGCGGCTTTAAGGATAAGTAGGCGCTTTTTGGCCTGCTCTTCGAAAGCCTGAAATTCCCTGACCCGCTCACCGTTGGCAAACCGCGCGGTGCGCTTGTCCCGGTACAGGGGCGGTGCTCTCTCCTCGTCGGACCCTTCCGGTTTTGCTTCATCGTGATCCATCACCATGGGGACAGCCTGCCGGTAACGACGCACTACGTCAAGCGTTTATTTCCGGATCGAGGGGTCATTGACCGCAATCCTGATGGGCCTCACCAAACCCACCAGCTCTCATAGGAACTGGACCAGTCAAGGGGGTCACGTCACCCTGGCCCGCCGTTTCCAGCAGCGCTTCGCGTGGCTGATCGAGCTCGATGACGCGTGCCAGGAGGCCCGCCAAGACAGCCTGTCCGGTATGCAGCATCCAGTACTGGCCAGCCCTTCCATAGTCAACCTCAGCTATTGTTTTCGTGATCGAAACTGTCTTCAGTGATGTCGCGGGAGCCGTGGATGATCCGCTCTATCCGCACACGCTCAGGCCGGGCGGGATAGGCCTCTGGTTGTTCGGCGATCCTTTGGCTGTGGGCCAGCAGCTCACCGACAAAGCTGGCGGCCCGCTGCGGATTGTCCCTGGCGATGTAATCACCGATCTCCCGCAGGTCGATCTCGGCCTGGGGGGAGAGCTCACAGCGCATCAGCGGGGGCGCCCTTCTCGGCCCATTGCTGGTAACGGGCCTGCAGATCGGCCGTCACCTCCTGCACGGGCCTGCCGGGGCCGCTGTTGATCCCCTGCTGAATGTCGGCGCGGAGGGCTTCCAGCTTCAGGGCCCGGAGCTTCTCGCGATCCTCCAGGGCGCGGAGCCCGTCGCGGATCACCTCGCTGGCGCTGGCGTAACGGCCCTGCTGCAGCTGCCCCTTGATGAACTGCTCGAAATGCTCCCCAATGACATAGCTCGACGGCATGGCGGCCTACCTGTGGCCTGGCCTCGATACTATCAAAGATTGATAGCAGCCGCAACCAGAATCCCGTCAGCGCTCCTCCCGAAGGCCTCCAAGCGACAACTCTCGACAAATGGATACATTTTGTCGCGAGTCCACAATCCACCCCCGTTGACAAAGATTGACAAGTCTTGCCAAGACTGGCAGCTTGAAGGTCTGAACTGGCTTAGAGGTGCTCGCCATGACGATGAATGTCAATCTCTCCCCCCAGCTCGAAGCCATGGTCAAGGCCAAAGTTGCTTCGGGTCTTTACACCTCCGCCAGTGAGGTCGTGCGCGAAGCCCTGCGCCTCATGGAGCAGCAAGACCAGCTGCGCTCCCTTCAGCTCCAGCAGTTGCGCTCCGATATCCAGGAGGGTCTGGCCAGTGGCTCTCCCGTGCCCTGGAGCCCCGACGAGACCAAGCAGGACGGGCGGCGGCGCAAGCCCTCGCCCCGCTCCGCCGCCCAGGGCGGTTAACCCGTGGCGGAGATTGCTCTTTAGCCCAGGGCCAAGGCCGATCTTTCTGACATCTGGCAGTTCATCGCCGAAGACAGCGACGATCAGGCCGATGCGTTCATTGACCTGATCGATCAGAAGTTTCAGCTGCTGGCGCAGCAGAGCGGACTGGGGCGGCGACGGGAGGAGCTGGCCGAAGGCTTGCGTAGCTTCCCGGCGGGCCGTTACGTCATCTTCTATCTGCCCATCCCAGGCAGCGCTCAGATCGTGCGAGTGCTGCATGGTGCCCGCGACATCGAAGCGGCAGTCACAAAGCCGGACGCCGATGAATGACTGACCGAAAACACCTCTCCGGCGGGGAATTCGAGCGCCTCCTCGACGCCATCGGGGGCAGCCGCAACGAAACCGGCGACCGCTGTCTAGTCCAGTTGATGTTTCGTCATGGGCTCCGCGTCTCCGAGGCCTGCGGCTCGGTGCTGGAGCAGGTGGACGTTGAAAGCCGGGTGCTACACGACGCTCGCCTCAAGGGGGGGCTTTCCACCACCCACCCTCTCCGAGGGGACGAAATCCGCGCCATCAAGGCCTGGCTGGTGGAGCGGACCCGCATGAAGGCCCCAGGGCGGGCGTTCTTCCTCAGTGAGCAGCGAAAGCCTCTGCACCGCTCACCGTCAACCTCGCCCTGCGCAAATACGGCGAGAAGGCCAAGCTACCGGTGGCCGTTCATCCCCACTTGCTGCGCCGTGCCAGCGGCTTTGCCCTCGCCGATCAGGGTGCTGACACCCGCCTGATTCAGGACTATCTCGGGCACCGCAAGATTCAGCACAATGTCCGCTATACCGCCACGAACACGGCGAGGTTCGAGAAGCTGTCGCGGTAGGGATTAGGCGCGGAGCGATAGATGCAACTGCCTGGCAAAGGACTATTTAATCTGCAGTTGTTGCTGACTATAGAATTCATGCAGGTAGTAGCCGGCCGTCTTAAGTGCATCGCGTATGTCTCCTGCTTCCATGAACTCCCACATAAGCAAAGTTCCTTCAAGGTCGGGAGTGATTTCAAAAATTGAGTTGGTGGGGTAACCGCTAGGGCCATCCCTTGTGTGAGCAGGATGCTTAGAGAGCCTCTTTCTTCCACCTTCTGTAAACATAAAGCGGTTGTTATGTGCGGCTGCATTGCGTAGATGGTAGATTAGCTCAAGACAGGGGGCATGGCCAAAATGGCCTTTATTTCCAAGTGCGTCTCCTGAATAGATCAAAGCACCTGTTAGCCAAATCCGGTCAAGCTCATCTCTTATGTGATGATTGAATTGATCGTGTTCTAGCCAGGCCATCTTAAGGAACTGGTGTGATCCGCCATTCTTCTTTCTTGCTTCGCCAACGGGTTCCCATAAGTTATTGAGTTGTGGTCTTATGGTGCACAGAATATCCTTGTTGAGTGATAACTCAACTGCAGCGGTATGCGAATAATAGCCATGGGCAAGTGTAATCAGCTTGTGGCCAAGATCAATGGCCCGAATAGCCTTCTCCTGTCTGGTGTCCATGATCTTTGAGGCTTGAGAATCCATTCTATCTAGTTTCCTGCTGATCAGATCGGCTTTGCTCTCGCCGACCAGGGCGCAGACACCCGCCTCATTCAGGATTATCTCGGGCACCGCAACATTCAGCACACCATGCGCTACACCGCCACCAACCCCGCACGATTCGAGAAGTTGTGGCGGTAGCCGTTGCTCCACAACAAAGCTCCGCCTGGAAGGCGGGGTGATTTGGCGACTGCCCAGAGCGAAGGCTCAATCGATGGCGCCTATCAAATCTGGCGACTTACTGGTCTTGATGTGCTTTCGCAACTTGCGGCTTTAGCCGAAGGCGGCTCCGACACCGAGGAGGGGAGTGGGGTGGGAACATGAACGTAATCTTCCACCTCTCCATGTGAGGTACAATTGTCGGCTGCTGCATCATCAATTATACAGTACCTGAGCGTCAGCCGGGGCCGGGCAACCGGCCGCAATCAGCTCCCAAGAATGGTCGTCCTACCGGATCAGAATTAGGGCTTCCGCCGGTTATATGGCGACTGGTTGGTGGGTTTAGTGGACAGGCCAAGGTCATTGGCCTTTTGCTGAACTGCTTCGGCAGAGCGACCCAGCTTGAGGCCCATTACACGGGTAGGTGTGTTCTGCTGAATCAAAGTCTTCAGCTGAGTCTCGTCTTGCGGTGACCACTGCTTGCCGTGGTTGGAGGGTGTCTTGGCCATGGTGGCGGAGAACTGATAGTAGAAGCATCATAGGGGCAAAGTGAGTGAAACCCTAAGCCACCATCGCTCAGCCTCTATAGATAGTGGGAAATGTGGCCTTTGCATCGTGACCCACGTCTCTGGAGTGTTCAGACAGCAGAGTCCGCCAGGGCCTGGGCGGTCTTGACCGGCAGGAAAAGGGTTTTATGGCGACTGAGCTGCTGCTGAAACTGGTGTTTCCGGTAAATGCCGACGGCGCTCTCATCAATAGCATCGGCGCAGATTGCATAAGCCCTTATTGGCGCTTTGGCCACGCGACTGATGGCGTCATAAAGCAGCAGGCTGCCGACCCCTGCCCCTCGAAAGGCCAAGTCTCTCCCCATCCAGCCCATCAAAACGACGGGCACGCTGGGATAGCGGGGCAGTTTCTTGGCCAGTTCCGGGGCAACATCGTTCAGTGGGATGTTGCTGTGGGCCGAAAGCGTGGAGAAGCCCGCGACCTTGCCGGTGCTGCGCTCGATCAGGACATAGCAGGCGGCGTACTTGCGCTTGACGTCCTGCGAAACCGTCTCGCGGAAGTAAAGGT
>JBIIRU010000032.1:0-14871 GCA_044341355.1 Cyanobium sp.
GCAGTTGGTTATCCGCCTACCGCCGCCACGATCCCCACGATCTGCTGGCCATGCTCGATGTCTGGTTGGCCTGTGACGTAGCCAGGGCTGCCGGCCTGGCCAGCGGCGATGAACAGGCGGATCTGGCCGGGGCCCTGGGGCGGGTGAGGGCGTGCACAACCGTGGTGGCCTGCGGGCAAGATCTGTATTTTCCGCCCGAGGATTGCGCCGCTGAGGCGGCCTTGATCCCTGGAGCCCGCTTCGAAACCTTGGAATCTCCCCTGGGCCATCGGGCCGGCAACCCCAGGGACTCCCTGCCGGAGCAAGTCCGCCTGCGCCAGATCGTCGAACAGCTCTGCCAGGTCTGAGGCTTCCACCACTCCTGGTCCACGCCTACGACAACAACTCCCTGATCTAGTCCCCATGCACGATCTGGTCCGCTTCGCCGCCGCCCATGGCATCCGCCATTTCTTGTTTTCGTTTTGCGATTTGTTCGGGGTGCAGCGGGCCAAGCTCGTGCCCGCTGCGGCTGCCGCCGAGCTGGCCGAAAGTGGGGCGGGATTCGCCGGTTTCGCCGCCTGGCTGGCGATGACGCCGGCCGACCCGGATGTGCTGGCAATCCCCGATCCCGCCAGCTTGATGGTGCTGCCCTGGCAGCCCCAGGTGGCCTGGGTGGCCACCAACTTGGAGGTGGGGGGAGTGGCCCTGGAGCAATCGCCTCGGTTGGTGTTGCAACGCCAGTTGCAACGGGCCGAAGCCCAAGGGCTGCAGTTGCGCACCGGGGTTGAACCGGAGTTCTTTCTGCTCGAAGAAGCTGCCGATGCCATCGCCGATGGCCGCGACCGGCAGAGCAAACCCTGCTACGACCAGCTGGCCCTGATGCGCCATTACCCGCTGATCGCTGAATTGTTGGATGGCATGGAGCAGCTGGGCTGGGGCCCTTATCAAGCCGACCACGAAGATGCCAACGGCCAGTTCGAAATCAACTGGACTTTTGCAGGTGCCCTGTTGACAGCCGATCGCCATGCCTTTTTTCGGGTGATGGTGGCGGCGATCGCCGAACGCCATGGCCTGCGAGCCAGCTTCAGGCCCAAGCCCCTGGCGGAACTGACGGGCAACGGTGCCCATCTGCACGCCTCCCTGTGGGATCCCAATGGCCACAATCTCTTCCCCGATCCCCAGGGGCCTTCGGGATTGTCGCCCCTGGCCCACCATTTCCTTGGCGGCCTACTGGAGCACGCCCCGGCCCTCTGTGCCCTCACCAATCCCATCGCCAACAGCTATGAGCGGTTGGCGCGAACGACCCCAACCTCCGGCGCCAGCTGGTCGCCGGGTTGGATCAGCTATGGCGGCAACAACCGCACCCACATGGTGCGCTTACCCGACAACCAACGGCTCGAACTGCGGCTGCCGGATGGGGCCGCCAATCCCTATTTGCTGCAGGCTGCCGTGCTGGCGGCGGGACTCGATGGCATCGAGCGCCAACTGGATCCGGGTCCGCGCAGTGAGCGCAACACCACAGCCGAGCCCCCGGTGGGCAGCGATTGGCGCGCCCTGCCCAGCAGCCTGGGGGAGGCCCTGGCCGCCTTCGCGGCCGATGGGCGCCTCAGGGCGGCCCTGGGGGAACCGTTCTGCCAGGCATACCTGGCCCTGGCCCCCCGCCGCGACCAGGAGGTGGTGCCATGAGGCCTGGGCTGGCCCCGCTGGGGCTGGCCCCAGGGGAGCCAGCTTTCGGTTCTCCTCCCAAAAGGTGAGGTCTGCCGAACAGGGTGGTGGCGGCCGTACCGATCAGATCGGTCCCTACGGCAACTGATCGTAGCGATCAGGGCGAAAGTGTCTTCACCGGGGAGACGACCCCGCACCGAATCGCTCCCGGACGGAGCGCCAGCCACCCCCTAAGCCACCATGTTGACCCTTCGCACCCCCTCTCCCTTTGACCTGTTCGAGCGGCTCGAACAGCAACTGCACAACGCCGAGCGGGTACCCGCCGCAGAGGTGCATGAAACTGACAACGCCTACGAAGTGGTTCTTGAACTCCCCGGAGTTGACAAAGATGCCATCGACGTCAAGGCCACCGATCGCACCCTGTTGATCAGTGCGGAGCGCCGCAACCCCCAGCAAAACCCGTTGCCCCAGGCCAGCGAGCCGAATACCAGCGAGGCAGCCCCTAGCCCCGAAGCTCCGGCCAAGATTGGCCGCGGACCGCTGCTGAGTGAATTCCGCTACGGCACCTGGAGCCGCAGCTTCCGTTTCCCCAGCGGTATCGACCGGGAGAAACTCAGCGCCCATTACCAAAGTGGTCTCCTCAGCGTCCGGGTGCCCAAGGCCCAGACCATGACCACGGTGAGCGTCAAAGTCGAAGGCTGAAACTGGGGGGATCACGACCAACGACACGATGCGATATTCCCCGGCCAAGGCCGGGGATTTTTATTGGCACCGCAACCTCATGGGGGTAGCCTTGGAATCTGAAGGCAGAAAGCGAATCCGGGATTTTTATCTGGCTTGTGTATTTAGTAACCCATGGGCCTGAATCCCTGGGGCCATGACTTTGGCGACCTGTTAAAGAACCCTTTCCCGTCACTGCCTGCGCCCTGGTGTAAGCCCTGCGCGCAGCCGATCAACTCGGCCGCTGCCTCGGACAACCGTCCTTTTTTAGTTCATCCGCGCAACAAAATGGCTCCGTTCCCCTTTGCCTAGCTAGCTTTGTGGCAGAGAAGGATTCAGCTTCTCTCTCTCCCTCGCTGCATCACCATGGGCATCAACGACAAGATCAACGCCGTCGCCAAGGACACCGAAGGCAAGCTGCAGGCGGCCGCCGGTGAGCTCACCGATGACCCCCTTCTCAAAGCCAAGGGGGATGCCAAGCAGGTTCAAGCCAAGGTCATGGACGCCGCTAGTGATCTCGGTGACAAGGTCGCCGGTGCCGCCGATGTCGTTGGCGACAAGGTAGCTGGTGCCGCCGATGCCGTAGGCGACAAGGTGGCAGGTGCTGCTGATGCCGTTGGCGACAAGGTTGCCGACGCCGCCGAGGCGATTGGCAATGTTTTCAAAGGAATTACAGGCAAAGCCTGAATCCTGACTAAATCCCGTCGACAAATCGTTTGCGGCCTTCCCCCCCTCACCATTGCGAATGGCATGGTTGAGGGGGGGATTCCCTTTGGTGGGTTCTTGTGTGTGTAAGGTAAATGTTCCGGCAGAAGCTGGCGAGCACCGTGATCTGGGCTCGCAATGCCGGAGCAAGCACCGAGTTCCGCCTCCTGCGCTTCCTGGAGGGGACCCACCAGGTCCATGACAACGGGCGCGCTCCCCAGGGCGCTCACCCCAAGGTGCGAGATCCATATCCGTGAATGTTCAACCATGTCCTTTTCCAACCATCCCCCTCTCCTGCCCGCGGCCCGATTCCTGCCCACCCCCCGCCGCGGGTCTGTCCGTCTGGCCAGTGCCGTTCGGCCTGGCCTATGCCACGAGGCCAGCCCCCCGCCACGCCATCGCCTCGGCGAAGGTCTGCTGCCGGGGCCCATTGCCTCTCCCAGCTGGGAGGAACTCCTGGGGCGCCGATGATCCCTCCAATCCAGGTCGAGGGGCTCAGGACCCGGCTGCCAGATCGAGGGGGTTCAGCCCTGGCTGCCAACGGCAAAAAGCCTGAGTAGAAAGGGTCCAGATCTCCCTGCGCCGATGTTTTCGCGCCCTGGATACCTGGGCCGTCGGGCCCGCCTGCCGGTCGTTCTGCTGGCGGCCTGTTCGTCCCTGGCCTGGGCTGGCCTTGCCGCAGCGGCCCCCCAGGCAACCGCCACTCTTTACTCCGGTGGCCCCATCCTGACGATGGCCGGCCCCACCCCCAGCTACGCCGAGGCGCTGGTGGAGCGGGGCGGTCAGATTCGCTATGTGGGCTCCTTGGCTGGTGCCCTGGCCGCCGCGGGCCCCGGCGTCCGGCGTTTCGATCTGGCGGGCCATGCCCTGCTGCCGGGATTCATTGATGCCCACGGCCATCTGCCCGACTATGTGGCCACCTGGGGCCGGCCCGATCTGAGTCCGCCGCCGGTGGGACAAACCCGCAGCATCCCTGAACTGCAAGCGACGGTTCGCGCCTACCTGGCCGCCCATCCCGCCCCAGCCGGCCAGCTGCAGTTCTTCGTCGGCTACGACGACAGCCTGTTGATAGAACGGCGCCACCCCACCCGGGCCGATCTCGATGCGGTGAGTGCCACGGTGCCGATCCTGCTGATGCATGCCTCCGGCCACCTGGTGGTGGCCAACAGCCCCGCCCTGGCCCTGGTGAAAATCAGCAAAGCCACCCCGAATCCAGCCGGTGGCCTCATCCAGCGCGATGCCGCCACGGGCGATCCCAATGGGGTGCTGGAAGAAACGGCGGGCCTGCCGTTCATGCCCCTGATTCCCCAGCCCAGCCTGACGGAGAAACTGCGGCGTTTGGATCAAGTGCAGAAATGGTGGGCCAGCTACGGCATCACCACCGCCCAAGATGGCTTGAGCAACGCCGCCAACGTTGCCCTGCTGCGCGAAGCGGGTCGTCAGGGGCGCCTGATTGTGGATGTGGTGGCCTATCCGTTTTTCAGAGTCCTGGGGGATCTCAATTCCCTTGATGGCAGGCTGAAGGGCGTTGAGATTCATACCCCCGGCTCCTCCGCCCCGCTGGGTTCGATGGTTGCAAACGCCGGCCGCGAATTCGCCAGCGCCGCCACGGCGGCCCCGGCGCCACCGCTGGATGGGGCGGGCACGGCGGCGAAGCTGAAAGTGGGGATCTACGAGAACCACCTCAAGATCGGCGGCATCAAGCTCACGGGCGATGGCTCGCCCCAAGGCAAAACAGCCTTCGTCAGCCAGCCCTACGCCAGCCCGCCCGCCGGCCAGAAGGCCGATTACCGCGCTTACCCCGTAATGAGCCAGCGGGAGGTAGACGACTGGGTGGCTTTCGGCTACCGCAACAACATCCAGGTGATCACCCACACCAATGGCGACGCCGCCCTCGACCAGTTGCTGAACGCCGTGCGCAAAGCCCGCAGCACCTACGGCGCCAAGGATCTGCGGCCAGTAGCGATCCATGCCCAGCTGGCCCGCCACGACCAGGTCGACCAAATGGGTGCCCTGGGCATCGTGCCGAGTTTCTTCACCGCCCACACCTTTTTCTGGGGCGACTGGCACCGCCAGAGCTTCGGCGAGCAGCGGGCGGCGGGCATCAGCCCCACGGGCCATGCCTACGGCAAGGGGGTGATCTTCACCAACCACAATGATGCCCCCGTGGTGCCGCCCGACATGCTGCGCCTGGCCCAGACCGCCGTCACCCGCACCACCCGCAGCGGCTTCGTGCTGGGGCCCGCCGAGCGGGTATCCGCCTACGTGGCCCTCAAGGCGATGACGGACTGGGCGGCCTATCAATATTTCGAAGAAAAGAGCAAGGGCACCCTTGAGGCGGGCAAACGCGCCGACCTGGTGATCCTGGAGCGCGATCCGCTCCAGGTGGATCCCAACAGCATCAGCACGATCAAGGTGCTGGAAACGATCAAGGAGGGGCGGCCGATCTTCCGGCTGGGGGTCGATCGTCTTGATCGAGCTGCGGTGAACAGCGCCAGCCAGGTGGCCCCCAATCCCAAATTGGCCCACCATGGCCATATTCATGGCCATGGTCATTGAACGCCTTTAACCCGTACACCCCCGAACCATGCAACGCCTTCTTCTCGCTGCTGGAGCCCTTTTGCTCGTGGTTGGTCTGCTCTGGCCGCTGATCAGCAGCAGCGGCCTGGGGCGCCTGCCGGGGGACATCAGCATTCAACGGCCCGGCTTCAGCTTTTATTTCCCGCTCACCAGCGGTCTGTTGGTGTCAGCTGGCCTCAGTTTGGTGCTGTGGTTGGTGCGGCGTTGAGCCTGGGATCCGGGCGGCTCACAGCCTGAACATCACCTGGGAAATCACGATCCAGGCGTCCTTGTCGCCAAAGGTGTCATATGTGGTGAGTTTGTAATTGCCTTCGAGGCCAAGCTGCAACCAGGGGTTGACGTCCCAGACCAAGTTGGCGAAGGCGGTGGAGTTAGTTAACAGGCTGAAGGCGCCACCGTCCTGGGCGTGGTCGATGCCGTAGCCGAGATTGAGGCGCAGGTTGTCGCTGAGGTAGACGTACAACTGGGCCCAGCCCCCCGAGGTCGGTACGGCCTGATTGGAGCTGCGGTTGTAGGTCTGCAGGATGCCGGACATGTATTCCCCCAGGCCCTGGCCGGTGTACAGCTCACCGGAGATGCCCAGCCGCCGCCCCAGGGCCAGCTGGCCATCGAAGGCCGCACCCCAGACAGAGATGACGGAGCGATCACTGGTCAGGGTGAGGGGAGTTAGGGCCCGGATGTTGTCGAGCACGCGCAGCTGGCCCACTACGCCGGAGAAGCCCAGCTCCAGGGGACGGAGCTGGCGCCCCCCCGCCCGCTCCTTGCTGGCCCCGAAGCCCAGGGACAAACGGCCTTCGAGATTGGGCCAACCGTTGTCCTCAACGATTTCCTGGCTTTGGAGATTGGACAGGTCGACCTGGTCGGGCAGGGCGGTGGTGACGGGGGAGGAAGCGGCGAGCTGGAGGGCCCCACCAAAACCATCGCCCGCCTTGAAGTGGTTCTCCACCCGGAATTGGGGCCGGTAGGCGCCGGGGTTGCCGGAGGCGGCCAATTTGCCATTGGGCAGGGTGTCGGGATCGCGGGGCGCGAAGACATCGAATCCCTGACCGGCGGCAAAACGCCAGGTTCCATTACTGATTTCGCCGTAATAGACCACCGGGGTGAATTGATAACCCTCGGCCAGGATGTTGTCCTGCAACCAGAAGATGGCGAAGGCGCCAGGGGTCCAACCATGCCACTTCGGACCCTGGAAGGCTCCGTAGACCATGCTCTGTTGGGCCGAGAGGTCGTAGGAGGTATCGGGATTTTTGGGGCTGACGATCAGGGGTTGGCCCGAATTAAAGGTGTAGCGGCTGCTGGAAAAACCCAACAGCTTGGCCTCAGCCCATAGCTTCAAGCTGGCTCCATTGGTCTGCAGGGTGAAGCCCTTGCCGTTGTTGTATTGCAGGCCTGTTGGCTGGGTGGAGGCAGCACCGGCTTGGGGCGCAGGGCTGGCTTCTGGGGCAGCGCCGGCCGCTGCGGCTGCGCCGGGGGTCGCTGCGCTGGCGGCTGGTGAGCTTGTGATCGTCGCGGGGCTGGGGCCAGGGACGGGCGCGAGGGCAGGGGTGCCTGCGGCAACCGGCGTTCCGCCCAGTTGGGCGCGCAGCTGGGCCAATTCAGCGGCCAGGGTCTCCTGGCGGGCGGCTTCGGTGGCGAGCTGGGCCTGTTGCGCGGCCATCTGGCGCCGCGATTGCTGCAGTTCGCGCTCGAGGCGTTCGAGCCGCTGCAGGGCCCCCGGGGCCGGCTGGCAGGCCGGGGTGGCCCCAATCCTGGCTGCCAGGCCAGCATCGCCTTGCAGGAGCTGGGCTGCGGGGGCGTCGGGGCTGAGCTTGAGGGCCTGGCGGCAGGCTGGGAGTGCCAGGGCCGGCTCCAGGGATGCCAAAGGCAGCTCGCCGGCCACCGCAGCGCCGCCCAAAAGGGCCAGGGGCACCAGCAGGGGCCAGGCACGAAAGAAGCCGATGTATGGAAATGGGGCCCTCCGCCTGGGGCTGCCGCTGGCCGGGGTTTGCACGCCGAGAGGGATATGCGTTGGCCCGATGTTGCCGACCCTGCCGCCGCTTGGCTAGCCATCGGAGGGTCCCAATGGGTCTAAAAAACGCAAAAAAGCTTGGCGCCGGCGACCATCCATCGGCAGGCTTTTGGCACCACTGGCCCGCTTATGCGCCCCCTTGCTTCCGTTCGCAGCTTCGCTCAAGCCGTGCCTGCCCCGCTGCTGCTCGGTGGATTGCTGAGCCTGGCTCTTCCGCTGGTGCCAAGCGGTGCCGTGGCCGCCAGCCCGCCGGTCCCAGCGGCCTCGCCGCTGGCAACCGCCATAGCGCCCGGTACGCCAACGCTCTACAGCGGCGGTGACATCCTCACCATGGCGGGGCCGGCGCCGGCCTATGCCGAGGCGCTGGTGGAGAAGGGCGGCCGCATCGTTTATGTGGGCCCCTTGGCCGGGGCTATCAAAGCGGCTGGCGGCGAGGCCCGCCAGGTGAACCTGGCTGGGCGCACGTTGCTGCCGGGCTTCATCGATGCCCACGGCCACCTGGTGCTGGCCAGCCACACCCTGCTCAATGCCGACCTGATCGGCGTCAAGAGCATCCCCGAGCTGCTGGCTCGGATGAAGGCCCATGCCGCCACCCTGCCGGCGGGGGTGTGGGTGGAGGGCCTGGGCTATCGGGCTGAACAGCTCGCCGAAAACCGCCACCCCACCAAGGAAGAGCTCGACAGCGTGAGCACCAGCCGGCCGGTGTTCGTGCAGGACGGCTCCGCCCACCAGGGTTCGATCAACTCCGTGCTGCTCAAACAAATGGGCTGGAGCGCCAGCAGCAAGGATCCGGCCGGGGGGGTGATCTCCCGCAAACCGGGCAGCAGCGAGCCCAGCGGCCATATCGCCGAGGCACCGGTGTTTGCGGTGCTGGCGGCCAAGGCGCCCCTGACCCCGGCCCAGATTCGCCGAGGAGTGGCCAAGGCCGTGGCCCTCTGGGCCGCCAATGGTCAAACCACGGCCTCCGAGATGGGTTTTGGCCTCAGTGATGACGACATCGACGTGGCCCGTCAGATGCTCGACGAGAAGCTGCTGCCGATCGACCTGCTGCTGTTCGTGAAGCATTCCTTCCTGGAGCAGGCCAAGGCGGGCCGCAGCGCCGTGGTCGCCCAGTACGCCGATCCGGCGTCGCGGGCGCCGCGGCTGGATGGCGATGGCCGCTACCTGAACCGGGTGCGGCTGGCGGGGCTGAAGTTCTGGCTGGACGGCAGCATGGACAACGCCTACATGTCCCAGCCCTACACCAACAATCCACCGGGCAATACGGAGAGAAACTTCCGCGGGATGGCCGTCGATCCTCAGGCGGCCGTGGAGGCCACCGTGGCCAGCTACTGGAAAAGCAACCGCCAAGTGGCCGGCCACAGCATCGGCGACCAGGCGGTCGATAATTTTCTGGTCGCCATCGAGAAGGCCCATGCCGCCCAGGGCCCGGCCGACCACCGGCCGATCATCCAGCACGCCCAGTTCCTAAGGCCAGACCAGATCGAGCGGGCCAAAAAGGTGGGCGCCATCACCAGCTTCACCGCCGGTGGCATATATCCAATGGGCGATTATCTGGCCAAGTTGATGGGCCCCGAGCGACTGGCCTGGGCCGGCGCTGCCGGTTCGGTGCAGCGGGCCGGTATCCCCTGGACCATCCACCACGACATGCCGGCGGGCGTCAGCCCCAGCCTGATCTATGCCCTCTGGAACATCGTCAACCGCACCACCAAATCGGGCGTGGTGCTATCGCCCCAGGAAAAGGTGAGCCCCTACGACGGATTGCGGTCCCTGACCATCAACGGCGCCTACCAATTCCATGAAGAGAAGAGCAAGGGTTCGCTGGAGCCCGGCAAGCTGGCCGATCTGGTGGTGCTGAGCGCCAATCCCCTCAAGGTGCAACCCATGGCCATCAAGGACATCCAGGTGCTCGAAACGATCAAGGAGGGCCGCAGCATCTACCGCAACCCATCCCCCAGCGCCGGCGGGGCCGCCACTGCAGCAGCCCCGATTAACGAAAAGGACAACTGCCTGGTGCCCCACGACCATCCCCAGAAGCCCCTCAATCCAGCCCAGCAGGCCACCTTGGATCGACTGATGGCGCCAAGGCCCTGAGGCCCTGAGGAGGCAGGTACTCGACCAGGGGCTTGTGCTCCGAGGTCAGCCGCCTGGCAATGATGTGCGGGCAATCGGGCTGTGTTTGCCACAGCGATATACCTAGAGCTTCTGCCTTGCCCAGCGTTCAGGGCCGGCCCTCTTCTGGTACGTTGGGCTTCTGGTCCGTAGGGCAGGTTGTGTCAACCGCTACATGTGGATATCGGGTCCGATAACCACTGTTCACACCGAACATATCTACCATGAACTGACTGCGGTGGCTAGGGTTGGCTTGGCGACAAGCAGGTGGTTATCGGACAGAAGCAGGAGAGCAGGCGTGGTTCTCGGAAACCAACCAGTAAGGGTTATGCGGTCCTAGGCTCCGGAAATACAATCCTGCCAAGGCCTTATGACCTTCTATAAAGTTTCTAGAGCCAACTTGCCACAAAACTTTCCGACGGACCATCTCCCAAGAGAGTTTTGGGAGAATCTTGGCAGGGCCGTTGCAACTTTTGGGTATTTAGAGAAGGTTTTGGGTAAGGCCATTTTCGTATTTATCGGCACTCGTCACCACAACACCCCTGAAGAGCTTGAGAGCCAGCTTGATATTCTTTATAACAAGCTTGAGATCGCGCTGACGGGGCAGTTAGGGACATTAATTGACAACTACGAGAGTGCCGTTAAAAGCCATCAAGAGAATCCGATAAACAACCTAGAGGATCTTCTACATGATCTGAGAAAGGCGGCGAAGTTGCGCAATGTCATATGTCATGGATCATGGATCATGGGGATATCCTGATTCGAATGGTGCTTCATTGCCTTATTTTGTCAACAAAAAGAAAGAGAAAGCTATTACCCCAATGAGCAGCGATGACCTCGCCAAAGCACAGCTTCATGTCGCCGGCCTTGCCTGTGCCGTAATAAATAGTGTAACGGGCATGGGATTTCAATTCCCTGGTTTATCTGGGCCAGGACGCCCATTATTGGATGCAACTTAAAAGTCGGATGCGAAGATAATTGTTTGTTTTTCTCCATGCCGAACAACACGCCCCTTGAGTAGTTAAAGCCTCCGTAAGCATTTCTCTGCGCATCCCCAGGCTGCTTGCCTGCCACTCAAGGGCGGCGTTGGAGTATCCAGCAATCCTGAACGGAATGGCCGTTCACTGCAACATATATAAAATTAGAAAATAGATATCGATCGTATGCATGAAATTGCTCTTTCAGTGCAGAATGATCTTGAATAGTATTTGAAACTGATAATATTCGCGCCTTGTCAACGCACTGGCCATAGGTGCTTCTGCGATCTGAACACTTCCAACTAACACCACCACCATACATCTAAACAAAGCCCTGGGTCAGCAACGAGTGCTGGCCATCGGAAATCAACTTTAAAGGCTTAATAATACCCAACCTGCACTTGTGCAGCTAGCCTGAATCCGCTTATTTCGTGGAATCCCTAAAGCATCTATTTTCCTTGATAAATCGGTAACACTACAATAGTAGGCTTGCCAAGCATAAACCACATTGGACGATACCCTTGATACGAAAAATCCAGTAATAATAGGTGCATTCTGCTCCTCGGCAATAAAAAACCAATCTCCACGATATGAATAAATCCAGGCTCCGCATCCCATGCATGCTGCATATGCTTCTCCTTCTCTTTGCAGCTTAATGCCAAAGTGCTCATCCTGGCCCTTTGACTGTACTGGGATAAAAAAAGAAAAGGCTATTAAGAAAGCTACTATTGATTTCATGATTAGTCAATGCTGCTCCAGGTTGACAAATAACCTTAGGTGAATTCCGTCAGAAGCGTGTGCTTGGGTATTAAATCACGACCCTCAAACATCATAATTCTCCCGAGCCGCCGACTAAAAAAGGCCATTCGGAGCAGAGACTCTCAGCGGCCAAGTGATCATGAGCGCTCGAAGGATTGCATTGAAGGCCAGCTAGCCCCGCCGACCTTCTACAACACAGCGAACGGTGATAAGAAGACACGCTGAAGCAGGACACCCCCCCGGCCACTGACCCCCTTGGCCCCTGTGCCACACTGTGATTTGCACTTGTACGGTCGCACATCGGGATGGCTTAAACTGCTAATCTCATGATTGAGGGCACAGTTCAAAAGATAGGTCCAATGAGCGTTAGCCGGTCTTTAATGGGTGAGTGGTTGGTACCTTTTAAGGGAAGAAACGACTCTGGCGCGTGTGACCTGAATTTCTTGTGGCGAAGTGGCTCCTTGTACGTCATGGACAACCATCGAGCAGCTTCATGGTGTTGGCTTCAGCACAGCGGCCCAGAGGGAAACGCAAACGTTGTTCACATAGATGCGCACTACGACACAGCCGGTGCTGGTGGGCGATCTTCAGAGAATCAACCACCGACCGCATCTTTGGGTCTTAGGGAATATCTAGACGCGTCATTTCTCGACGCAGGCGAGACAATCAGCGTCTATCGTTGGGACAACTACATCTCCCTTCTGCGCCATCATCATCCGCGATTCGGCTCAGACTGGACCTTTGCTACACATAGGATCGGAACACGGCCTGATTTCGAGTATACGGACGTGTGCCCTGACGAATTGGTCGATTCATTAGAAGCGCAACTAACCTCAAGACAAAGGTTCATTTTGAACCTCGATTTGGACTACTTTAGATCGAAGAAAGGTTACCGGCTGGCGCAAAAGATGCGATCTCAAGTATTTGAGCTCATTGCTGAGTTCATTCGTCAAGATCAACTCGTCGCGTTTACTGTATGTTTGAGCCCGGAGTGCTGTGGCAGCTGGGCTTCCTCTGAAGAATTGCTGCGAGAGTTGATGAAAACATTAGGAGTGGATTTTGCTTTACCTCCGGCCGCCTAACAATGCCATTCACCTGAGCCGCCTCCAAATGATTCTTCTTTGCCCCCAAACTCACTGCGGCCAGGAGATGGCAAGCGTTCGAAGGATCGGGAAACCAGGGCAAGAATGTTTCCCATTAGGTTAATAACCTTAAAACTTGTGCGTAAGTGATCTTTTATGTACTAAATGTCGGATTTGCTTTGTAGGTAAGATCAAACATTTTAGAATTCGTTAAATCAGGCTTGGTGGGCTCCGGACTACGCTTTGTAACAAAGTGAACACATCTTAGGCAGATCCGCTTAAGTTGAATCTGCTCCTTGAGTCATGACAGAAAAGACAGTTAGATTCGGCTGGTGGAAAAATCAGCACGAAATCGTTGGCCATGAAGTAATTTTCAGCATACCCACCTTTCAGACAGTGAAGGTACCCTTAGGTCAATGGGTGACTGACTTCGTAATCAGCGGGCTTGCTTCTCAATACCCACACAATAGCCCAAACAATGCGTCGCCTCCAGTCTGTGCGCATGGTAAGGCCAGTTGTGAAGTTGACTTACCGGCAGGTACATTTGTGGCAAGTTGTGGGCGCTTGCAGAACTTCGAAGCATCAGCAACGGTTACCTATCGCGTCTGATGGACTATGAAGCCGGGGGTCTACGAAGCCCACAATCCAATGAAGAACGGGGTCAGGTCAGTAATCAAGCATGTAGAGACTGGGCGACTAGTTGCCTTTGCTCCGTACTTTCAGCACAATCAAGCCCAACTAGCACCTCGGCCCGTCCGCCCGTTGCCGCGTCGCCGCTGCGCTCCGGCGCGGCAACGGGCGGCGGGGCAGGCTTAACGTTATGCATAAGAGTGGAATCATAAGGCATGGTAGTATTTTCAAATAATATGATGCACTGATGACCAAGCTTTCATGGAAAAGTTTTGCTTTATCGGGCAGGATTGCGTCATGTTTTACTGCCGCTGTTTCAGCAGGGATTCCGAAAGGGCCACATCTAGATTCCAATAGCAAGAAGTTGCCAACTCCGTATGGCTTAGTAACAGAGTGGGCCAATTCAAACCTTGCAGGAGATTGGGCGTCTACAAAAATTGACGGAGGTTTCTTCATTGCCGTTGCTTTAGATAGCGATGCACAAATGATTATTAACGAATTTAACTTGGTAGGCGCTACTAGCATAAGGATAGGAGGCGTGATTGTTCAACAACTGGGTTATCGAGACTCCGACTTCGCGACAATCGCCAGGAAAATTGGATATTCTGTTTGAAATCATTCTCTGACCAGTCTTCTAGATGACAAGATCCCACATCTTCACCTTTCATGAAACTAGCCGTTCATACCGAAAGATTGATGAGGTAGCCGCTAAGGTCTACACAGATATTCCATGCAAAGCGGTACCTCGAGATAACCAAATGAAGGCATCCGAATACAAAATTAGCTCAGTTGAAGAGGCTGAGATATTCGAAGAAGGACTTAGGCGGTATTGTGATGCGCAGGGAATTTACCTGGATTCTTTTTGCCTTAGTCAAGCTTTTATGCAATTGAACAAGCCATGTTTTGATCGTCGGTGCTTCGCTGCATATCTTGATCTCTGCCTTCAAGACATAGCTCTGCAGCGTGATATCATATCTCTTTGCGAGAAGACAAATAGCGAGAACAAAGGTGCTACTTCAGATGGTTTCTCGGAAGTCCGAATGGAGCGGTATATTGCCTCAAGCAATGCCGCTCATCGGATTCGTGCTATTTGGGATAAAATTATGGGGTTCTTTATTCTTCTTGAACATCCTGAGAGTTATCAAGACTTTGTCAATGGGAAACAAGGCAGAAAAGCCAAGAGTC
Organism: Cyanobium sp.; assembly: GCA_044341355.1. Taxonomy (GTDB): domain Bacteria; phylum Cyanobacteriota; class Cyanobacteriia; order PCC-6307; family Cyanobiaceae; genus Cyanobium. Next base: position 14,403 of record JBIIRU010000032.1, read on the forward strand.
GTCTCGCTGTCTTTAAGAAGATTAACGATGAGCTAATCAGTAAGTATTCTAACGACGCCCAGGATCTTGTCTCGTTCCTCGAGTCGAATCGCAATCGCATAGTGGATAATGTAACTTCTATTAGTGATAACTTTAGGACCACTGAAGCACACTCAGTTGGCCGTCTTTCAAAGTGGGCTTTTGCCAAGCAAGTTGAGGAAGACGATCCATTCGAGATTATGATTGATAACTACAATGAGATTCGTACACACATGAGCATCCTTGTCTCCAAGGTATGCCTTAGAGCTGCATTTCCAGATGTCCTTACTACAAGTAAAAGCTAACGTATGTTGATTTCCGAAAAGGGTAGCGCCCCTTCGAGTGGTGTAACTCAGGAGGTCCTGGGACCCTTTTGGAGGGTGAACAGGAGCAGTCGGAGAATGACTGCTTGGAGGCTGATTGCTCAACCCCATCAATCCATTATAAACCC
>JBIIRU010000340.1:0-3008 GCA_044341355.1 Cyanobium sp.
GTCTCCGTAGGGAGCCCCCAGGCTGAGATAGGGGTGGGGCTCTAGCCGCACCAGGTCAACAAGCGGAACGAGTGGCTCTCCCTCGTCATCGATCGGAATGCCATTCCAAGGGCGCAGGGAGGTCATGGTAGAAATTGGCCTAGGGGGGCAACAACAATTGGGGTGGGGAGTGGGGAGTGGGGAGTGGGCCGATCTTGCCCGGCTGACAATCACGTTAAGCGATGTGATAACTGCAAACTCAACAGTGATTTCGAGAGCGCCAATCCAGAAGATGACAATGACAGTTTTAAGAAGCGTAATTTCTATCTAATATCCCAACCTTAGCAGAACCTAATGATGATTTGGTTGCGCAGCTTACGGGAGTTGGCTCAGTAACCGTCGTCATCTGCGGCTATGCGGGCCCCAACTCACCAAACAAGCTCGCCGCTGAGAGGCCTCAATTCAACTGAGCGGCCTCCAGTTGGCGTTGGCGTTGCTCAGCCAAGGCCTGCTGTAGCAGGGGGTGGTTCTCCAATTGGGGGTCTTGCTCCAGCAACCGACGAGCCAGCTGGCGCGACTGCTCCAGAACGGCGCCGTCATCACTGAGGCTCGCCAGGGCCAAATCGGGCAAGCCCGACTGGCGTGTACCTAGCACCTGACCCGGTCCCCTCAACCGCAGGTCCATTTCGGCAATCTCAAAGCCATCGGTGCTCCCGACCAGAACCTCCAACCGCTGGCGTGCCAAGGCCTGCTGACTGTCGTTAATCAAGAGGCAATAGGACGCGGCCGCCCCCCGACCCACCCGACCGCGCAATTGGTGCAACTGAGCCAGACCAAAGCGTTCGGCATGCTCAACCACCATGACGCTGGCTTCTGGCACATCCACCCCCACTTCCACCACCGTGGTACTTACCAGAACCTGGCAATGGCCCCCGGCAAAAGCGCTGATGGCCCGCTGTTTTGCCTCGCTGGAGAGGCGTCCGTGCAACAACCCCACCTGGACCTCCGGAAACACCTGATCAGCGAGGTGGCGATGCACCTCCACGGCCGAGCGCAGGTCCAGCTTCTCCGATTCCTCGACCAGGGGAAGCACCACATAGGCCCGCTGACCCAGGGCCAACTGCTCCCGGATCAGCTCCCAAGCCTGGTCGCGCTCACTGCCCCTCAGCAAACGCGTGCGAATCGGCGTACGCCCGGGGGGTAATTCATCGATCTGGCTGACATCCAAATCGCCATAGACCGAAAGGGCCAGGGTGCGGGGAATCGGCGTGGCGGTCATAGAAAGCAGGTGGGGTTGGAGCCCCTTGGCAAGCAGCCGATTACGCTGCCTCACCCCAAAACGATGCTGTTCATCTACCACGACAAGGCCGAGACGCTCGAACTGGACCGGATCCTCGAGCAAGGCATGGGTGCCCACCAACAACTGCAACTGACCATTGGCAAGATCTTGCAACAACTGCCGGCGGCGCCGCGCTGGCGTGGCTCCCGTTAGCAGGGCGCAACTAACCGCAAGTTGGGGTAGCCACTGGCCGATCTTGAGGAAATGCTGGGCCGCCAACACCTCCGTGGGAGCCATCAACACTCCCTGCCATCCCGCCTCGATCGCTGTGAGCAGGGCCGCGATGGCCACCACGGTTTTGCCACTGCCCACGTCTCCTTGCAGCAGACGTGCCATGGGTTGGGGCCTGGCCAAATCGCCGTGAATTTCTGCCAACACCCGCAGCTGGGCCCCGGTGAGCTCAAAGGGCAACAGCGCCAGAAAGCGCTGGACCAGGTTGGCCTGGGCCGGAGCCAGTAGGGCCGGTGCGCTTTGGCGTCTGAGCCGTTCGCGCCGCAGCCCCAAGGCCAATTGCAGCAGCAGGAATTCGTCGAACACCAATCGCGTGCGGGCCGACTGCAGTTGGGCTTGATCTTCAGGCCGGTGAATCTGACCCAGGGCAACGGCACGTTCCATCAGCCCAAATTCATCCCGCAGGCCCTTAGGCAAAGGGTCCGGCCAGGCCGCCACGGCCGGCAGCACGGTGGCAATTGCTTGACGCAACTTATCGGCCGTCAACCCATCGGTGAGGGCATAAACAGGGGTCAGTCGTCCAATGCGATCCGATCGCACCGAACTGGATGGTCCCTCCAGCACCTCAATCAAGGGATCACTGAAGCTGGCGCCGCAGGCTCCTTCCTTGACAAGGCCGCTGATGGCCACCGTGGCCCCTGGGGGATACAGGCGTTGTTGGGCGTGCAACCAACCCGAGGAGGTGAAGCGCCGTCCAGCAAGAAAACGAGAGATCCGCAGCCGACCGGTGCTGTCCTGGACGTGGAGTTCGTGGATGGAAAGATTCGGATTCCTAGGGCTGCAGAAGGCGTGGCTGCGACGCACGGTGGCCACAATCGTGGCGGTGCGCCCGCTTTCCAGGGCACTAATTCGCACCAAATTTGAGTAATCCAGGTAGTCGCGGGGATAATGGCGAATCAGATCGCGCACCAGCAACAACCCCAGACTCGCCAGCCGTGACGCCGTTCGCGGACCGATACCTGGCAACTGGGCCAAGGGCAGATCGGGCGTTGCCCCAGGGGCGGCCTTGGCCTCCCCTGGGGCCAAAGGTGCCAGGCGCAGCTTTGGCGGGGCTGGCGGCAGCACTGGGCGGTGACGTACCAGTAATTGATGCAGCCCCTGGCGTAACTTCTGCACCAACTGCTGACGGCGCCCCAAGCCTGCGGCGGGATAGTCGGCAAATTCCTCAGCCAATTGTTGGAGTTGCCCCAGATCCGATCCTGCAAGACCAGCCGGAAGGGTCTCGATTAAAGAACGTCGCACAAAACCTGAGAAGCTTTCACAGCGACCTTGGAGGTCCCCAAAGCCCCGTTCCGCCTCCAGCCTGGAAGCCTGTTGCAGTGGGGCACACCAAGCCTCCAGGCCCGGACCAGGGGATGGGTCCGAGGAGGGGGGATTCACTCCAGGACAGGACGGTTGCGATGTAGATCCTGCAGCCACAGGCGCTCTGCCTGCCTGGCCTGCATCCTTCTCTGCAGCC
>JBIIRU010000051.1:0-11774 GCA_044341355.1 Cyanobium sp.
GTGCTGGGCCCTTTTGAGCACCTCCTGGCGTTGCTGCTGCAGTCGGTGGCGACAGGTGCGCAGGCGCGGCTCCTCCATCTCTAGATCGGTTCCCCTCAAAAGCAATGCCATGGCCACCGAGGCCGAATTGTTGTCGCTGAGGGGAAAGGGCAAGGGCAACCTCAACAGGTTGGCCGGTGCGGCCAGAAGGTCGATCTGGCCTTGGAGAACCGCATCAAGCAAGCTCACTGGCAGCAGTGCACGGCAAACCCCTAAGCGCAATAGTTCGACGTTGAGGGCATGGGAAAGGTTGCGCAGACGCCTGGCCAGGGCCTGTTCGATTCCCTCAAGCCACCGCAACAGCAGCACCGGATCCAGCGGCAGTCCATGGCCTGCGAAAGGGGAGGCAGAGGCGGCGGCCGATGCTGCAAACTGCTGATCCTCATGCGCCTCAAGGGAATCCGGAGGGAGCGTGGTCTCGTTTTCCTCGGAAGGCGCTGCCAACGAAAACAACTCAAGCGGACTCAAGGGCAGGGACGGCGGAACAGCCGCGGTGTCTTGACGGAGCCGCAGCGGTAAGGATGCATCCCGATGCTCTTGGGGCCGATCATCTGAATCTTCTTGCTCTGGCGCGGCCAACCACTCGTCTTCGGGGCCGGGCCCAAAACGAAAGGAGCCTGACTGCCGCCAACCGAACAGACCCACCGTGCCGGGAGTCGACAAACCCAGACTCACGGACCCCTGGGGCAGAGTTGGGGACCCATCATCATCATCGTGGGTCTCGTCCTGGCCAGCAGGTTCTGATGCTCGGACTTCCGTTGTCCAATCCTCGATGAGTTGCTGGCGCGTTTCCAGTCGCCGCCTTTGACGCTCCCGTTCCATCTGGGCGGCAAGAGGTACCAACTGCTCTACCGTCAGCAGGCTTAAGCAGCGTCGCACCAAGGTGTTGACGCGGTCGTGAAACTGATCTCGACGATCTTGAGGTTGCCGGATGTAGGGAGAGGCTGCGCCTTGGCTGACCAGATGGAAGACAGCCTGATCAACGGCGCCAGGTAGAACCTGGCGGACAACTTGAAGATAGAGGGCCAGGTCGCGATAAATCTGCGGATTGGTCCCTTGCAGTTGGGCAGGTTTCGAACTGACTTGATCACTCATTGCTCCGACCCGATGCATCCTGACCTGGGTACACCCTTAAGGGGGACACCGGAACCCACAGGTTCAACGTCAGCCCGCCGAACCCATGGCAGCTACTTCAGCCGCGAAATCAGTCTTCTCGACCTCAATCCCCTCGCCGAGGGTGAAACGGGTAAAACGCCGGACCTGGATGTTTTCACCCGTTTTACCAGCGGCCTGCTTGACAATTTCACCCAGGCTGAGAGCGCTGTCACGGATGAACGGCTGCTCAAGCAATGCCAATTCTTTCAAGCGTTTGCCAATACGACCCTCAACGATCTTGACCTTCATGGCCTCAGGCTTACCGGCCAAATCATCTCGACCCAGCTCAATGGCTTTTTCACGCTCAGCGACATCAGCAGGAATCTCGTCAGTGGTCACATATTCAACATTGGGGCATGCCGCAATTTGCATGGCGACGTTGCGCACAAGCTCCTGGAAGAGTTCGCCACGGGCGACAAAATCTGTTTCACAATTGACTTCCACCAACACACCGACACGGGCGCCGGTATGTATGTAACTGCCTACTGCGCCTTCGGCAGCTGTTCGGCCTGCTTTTTTCTCAGCAGTGGCAATGCCTTTTTGACGCAGCCATTCTGCAGCTTTGGTCATATCACCCTCGGATTCGGCAAGGGCTTTCTTGCAATCCATCATGCCCGCGCCTGTTTTATCGCGCAGGTCTTTTACTAGCTTGGCACTGATCTCAGCCATGGTTGGAAGTAGGGAAAGGGCTAACGACTAAGGGAAAAAAATTACGCCGCAGGTAGCTGCGGCGTCAAGTTATAAGCAAAGAAAGAGAGGGGGTTTGGTCTCAGCCATCTTCTTCCTGAGCCCGTTCTTGGGCGCCATGACGACCTTCATTGATGGCATCGGCCAAACGACCAAGAACGAGCTGAACGGAACGCACAGCGTCGTCATTACAGGGAATGGGTACGTCGCAAAGATCCGGATCACAATTGGTATCAAGCATCGATACCAGTGGAATATCAAGCTTGCGGCATTCGAGTACCGCATTGGTTTCGCGGCGCTGATCGACTAGCACGACAACGTCAGGGAGACGGCGCATCGACTTAAGGCCCCCCAAATACTTCTGCAGCCGGTCAAGTTCGCGTCGCAACACCGCAGCTTCCTTCTTGGGACGCATGGCAATCGCGCCTGAAGATTCCATCCGCTCGAGATCCTTAAGTCGATCAATGCGTGCCCGCATTGTGCTCCAGTTGGTGAGCATGCCGCCCAACCAACGCTGGTTGACATAAGCAGCACCGCAACGGGTGGCTTCTTGGGCAATCACCTCTGAAGCCTGCTTCTTGGTACCCACAAACAGGAAACGCTTGCCACTACGCGAGGCGCTGCGAGTCCATTTATAGGCATTATTCATGCAGACTGCGGTCTGCACGAGATCAATGATGTGGACACCATTGCGTGCGCAATAGATGTAGCGCGACATCTTTGGATTCCAACGACGGGTCTGGTGCCCAAAGTGGGCGCCAGCCTCCATCATTTCGGCAAGCGTGACAACGGCCATGGATTTTCAGTGGGGTTTCGGGTTTGCCTCCACCTGCCAGGGATCACGATTCCAGCTTGCCGAAAAGCAAGCAGATGGAATGCCATCACCCGAAACACGCAGGTGTGCGGTGTGAAAGGAACCGAACCAATCTAACAAACGGTGAAATGGGCCCTTGGCTGGATTTCAGCGCAAACCCAGGCGCCGGGCCTCGGCAAACAGTTCGCGCACGCCCAAGCGATTGAGGGGCAGACGCAACAATTCCAGGGCCAGGCCAGGCTTGCCTTGACGGATCAGTCGGGCAAGCAGGGGACGGAGAGTGCGCTCATTGAGGAGGCCTCCCAGGGTGAGAAGCTCCCAAAGCAGGCGATGCAACCAGGTGAACTGGATGATGAAGCGCACCCGCCGGGTGGGGTGCTTACGGAAAAAGACCAATCCCATGCGAGCCCGCTCGCGCTCAACCCGAGCCAGATCCGGGATTTGATCCAGGCTAAGAGCCGGATGCCAGTGGTAGCCAACGGCCTCTGGGCAGCGGACCAACTTCACTCCCTGAAGGCGCAAACGTTCGCCAAGTTCAAGGTCTTCCCAACCGTAGAGTCGAAAAGCTGGGTCAAAAAGACCCGTATCTTCAAGTAACTGGCGGTCGATGGCCACATTACCGGTGGCAAAATAGGCCCAGGAAAGATCACGCAACTTGTGGGGTTCACTAGTTGGAGACTCAAAATTAGCGGTATTAATAACCGCTCCGTAGGTAAAGCAAAGCCGATTGCCGCTACTGGCCCAACGGCGCTCTAGGGCCTTGGCATGGCAGATAAGAAAATCTGGTGTCACCACCAGATCGCTGTCAATGAAGACAATCACATCGCCCCGGGACTCTTCCACACCACGATTGCGGCCAAGCGCCGGGCCGCCATGGTCCTGGCGAATCAGGCGTACGTGGGGAAAAGAAGTGGCATGGTGATCGAGCCAACGGACGGTGTCGTCGGTGGAGCCATCATCAACAAGAACCACTTCATAGCGCTGAAGCGGAGCTTGAATAATCTGCGCCTCGAGGGCCTGAAGGCACTGGCGCAGAATCGGCAATCGATTGTAGGTAGGGATAACGACGCTGATAAACATCTGCAGCCGCAGCGGCGGAGAAGTGAAATCAGACTTCCAAGCGCCAAATCAATCGGCGGCTCCACCGTTATTGGCCGTGCCCGTCACACCATTGCCAGCACCTTCGCCACGACCGTCATTACGCAGCTTGCGCTTCTTGAACTTACGTGCGTAGGCCCTGTTGCGTTCTTGCTTTTCTTTCTTGAGATTTCTGCGTTTCGACATGGGCGCCGTTTGATTCGGAACTGTCTTGTCACCTTAGCCCAGCACCTTCGGGTGGTCGCTCAGCGTCCCAAAGGCGGCCGTCCTCCATCTGCAGCAACCGATCAGCCACATCCAAAATACGGGGGTCGTGGGTCACCATCAGCACGGCGCAGTCCTGGTCGCGGGCCAGGGAACGCAGCAGATTGACCACTTCGCGCCCACTGCGGCTATCAAGGGCCGCTGTCGGCTCATCCGCCAATAGCAGGCGGGGATGGGCGGCCAAGGCGCGGGCAATGGCGACCCGTTGCTTCTGGCCGCCGGAGAGGTCGTGGGGCAACTTGCCGAGTTGATCGCCCAGGCCAACGAGCCGCAACCATTCCCGCGACAGATCCCGGCGGGCCCGGAAGCCCAGACCCGGCAAAAGATCGGCACCCATCTGGACATTTTGCTCGGCCGTTAGGCAGCGCAGCAGGTTGTGACCCTGAAAAATCATGCCGATGCTGCGCCGTAACCCCTGGCGCTGCTGACGGCTGGCCCCGTTGAGTTCCTCGCCGAATACCCTGACCGAACCGTCCATCACCGAGCGCAAAGCGCCCACCAGAGTCAGCAGGGTGGTTTTGCCACAACCAGAGGGACCAGTCAGCAACACCACCTCACCTGGCTGGATCTCCAGATCCACCCCATGCAGCACCTGGCGTTCCATGGCGCCGCGGCCATACCAATGATTCAGCCCCTGCACCGAGAGGCTGGCCTGGCCAGAAGTGCCAGCAGTGCTGGTGGAAAGGGCCTCGGGTCCACGGGTCAGCATCGGCACTACGGGGGTGGGTACGGCGCGGGGCAGGTTCAGAAAATTTCGGCCGGATCGGCGTCGGCTAGGCGCCGCATGGCCAGACCCGCCGAGACCATGCACATGACCAGGATCAGCACGAACACCAGCAGGGCTCGGTCAATGGACATGGCCACGGGCAGGCCGGTGGCCGAACGCACCAGGCCATACAACCCAAGGGCAGCTACCACGGCCGGTCCATAGCCCAACAGGGAAAGCAGGAACCCCTCGCGGGCCACTACCCCAAGAAGATCGCGCAAGGGATACCCCATAGCCATCAAGGTGGCGTATTCGGGCAGATGGTCGCTTACATCACCATGGAGAATCTGATAAACAATCACGCAACCCACCACGAAACCCATGGCCGAACCCAGGGTAAAAATAAAACCAATGGCGGTGCTGGTGGCCCAGTAATTCTTTTCAAACTCCTCAAATCCTTGTTTGGTGTACACCACCACATCCTTAGGCAATTGGCGACGCAGATCGGCCGCCACCTTGGTGGGATCGCTGCCAGGGACCAACTGGATCAACCCCAACTCAATGCTGCCGGCAGGAGTGTCGGGCATCAGCCAGAGGAAGGTTTCAGCGCTGGTAAACAGGTTGCCATCGGCACCGAAGGAAGGTCCAAAAGCAACCAACCCGACCACGCGGACCCGCTTGCCAGCCACTTCAGTTTCAATCAGACGACCCTGGCGGAACCAGGGGCCAATCGGTCCGAACTCCTCGCGGGAACGCTCATCAAAAATCACCCTGCCCCGCTGACTGAGCAGGGGGGCCTGGCGCCGCAGGGCGTCATCCTGCAATAGCGGATCAAGGGGCTCAAAGCCCAGCACCAGAATCGAGCGAGTAGCGCGGTTTTGCGGATTGCGCCAGCTCAACAGGTTCCAGTGAACCGGACTCACACCCTCCACGGACGGATGGGCCATGGCCTGCACAAGACGACGACGGGGAAAACCCTCCATCGACACCGAACTGGTAGTGCGCGGAGAGATGAGTACCAGATCGGTATCAAAAAGTTTGTGCAGGGTGATGCTGGCCTCAAAAAGACCATCGCGAAAGCCCAGTTGCATAAACATCAAGATGCCCGCAAAGGCAATACCGGCCAATGCCACCGCCAGCCGCATCGGCTGACGGGTCAGCAACAACCAGGCCAGGGGGATGCGGCGGCTGGGCCAAGACGAGGGCATCAGAGGAACCTCCTCAAGCCTCTAACCGGCCGATCACCTTGAGACCAGTCAAGGTCTGAACCTTCCTTGCATCCACTGGGTCAAGCCCGAGCCGCACCTCGACGATGCGAGCATCAGCATCGCTGCTTGGGTCTGTGGAAAGCACCTGCCGCTGGCGCACCTGGGGGCTGATGCGCGTGACGACGCCGTTGAGTTGACCCTTGAAGCCACCGTTTTCGCTGCTGATCCGGGCCCGCTGGCCTAGCCGCACCCGGGCAATATCGCTTTCGTAAACCTCAAGCACCGCCTCCATGCGGGCACTGTCCCCCAGTTCGAGCACACCCTTTTCACCAGCCCGCTCTCCCACCCGGGTATGGATCCGCAAAACCGTGCCATCGATGGGGGCCCGCAACTCGGTATTGCTGAGATCGGCCTCGATCTTCAGCAAGGACGCCTCGGTTTCATGCAACTGGCCCTGCAATTCGAGGTATTGCTGCTCGCGATGGTCCAGTTCATCGGCGGAGATGGCGCCATCAACCGTTAGCCGTCGGTAACGGCCCAGTTCACGGCTCTCCACTTTCAAACGGCGAACAAGATTGACGCGACGGGCGCGAACCCGCTGCCGCTCGGCCCTTTGGCTGGGGGCCGAATCGAAGTGGGCCAACAACTGGCCGGCTCGCACAGTATCTCCCTCCACCACCAGCAGGTCCGTGATCCGGGGACTCCCCCCATCGAAGGCGCTACTGGGGGCCGCCAGGGTGCGAATGTCGCCACCGGGTTCGAGGCGACCGAGGGCCGCAACCGCCCTGGGGATGGGGGCCGCCGCCTTGCGGACGCCAACGCTTTTTGCTGCTGAAGAACCGTTGAGCCGAGGCAGCCAGGGCAGGCCCTGGGTCAAGGACCAGGTGACGGCCCCTCCGCCGAGCGCTCCTATAAGGGCGTAAAGGAGGGGTGAGAGGCCAGGTCTGGGGGATCGTCGAACAGGAGTTGTTCGATGTAATGGTCTGCCCAGGCGGGATTGAAGGCTTTCTCCAACACCCTGCGGGTCTTGTCGTTCAGTTTCTGTTGACGGCAATAGTTCAATTGACCCTGCCACCTTCTCACCGTAGCGGGATCATCACCAGCCTGGGGTGTCGCCTGGCGCACAGCTGCCTCCAGCACAGCAAGGACGCCCGCCACGGCCTCCACAAAGGCCCCTTCCTCCTGCGGCCCCTGGGGTCTGACAAACAGGACCTGGGAGGAAAAGATGGACCCCCAGGGGGGCAGCTCCCGCACCTGGGCAAAAGGGCCGCGCGGTTGGGCCGCCAATTGTTGGCTCAAGGACGGGTTGAGGGTCCCATCGACCGGCGAAAGATCAACGATGGCCGCCGAGACAACCCCCCGGCTGGCCACAATATCGGCGCCGAAAATGGGCAAATCGAAGTGGGGGTCAGGGAAAAAGACGCAGTGGAGAATTTGCAATCCCGCCCCCAACCGGGCGATTTCAAGATGCAGCTTGCGCAGACCTTGACAGTGATGTAATTCATTGCGAATAAATAGCCTTTCGCCATCAAGACTGCCGCTGATCGCTTCCAGCTCGGGATCGATCGGCAGCGGGGCCAAGCCAGGCAATCCTTCCCGACTGGCGCGGATCCGCTCAGCCAGAGCATCCACCAAGGGATGGACGCCGGCGGCTGGATCTGGGGAAAGGGTCCCAGGGGCCCGATCGGACGGATGGGCCTTAGGGGCCACGGGCCCGTCCGGCAGGCCCGAACCATAGGGAGAGGACAAAGGGACGCCCAGCCACGCAGAATGGCGATCCTGCCACGCATCCATGAGTGAGACGAGGGGTTCTTTAGCCCCGTTGCTGAGCGGCCTCGGGGATCCCCAACGGCAGCGACTCGCCAATGGGGTCGAACTGGTGAGCCTGCCCCTACCCGAAGCCCCCCTGGTCTGCATCGACTTCTGGTGTCAGGCCGGCAGCTGTTTTGAACGGCCGCAGGAGCACGGCATGGCCCACTTCCTGGAGCACATGGTGTTCAAGGGCAGTGATGATTTGGCCGCAGGCGAATTCGATCGCCGCGTCGAGGCCCTGGGGGGCATGACCAATGCTGCCACCGGCTTCGATGATGTCCATTTCCACGTTCTGATTCCTCCCAACGCAGCGGCAGAAGCCCTGGATCTGTTGCTTGATCTGGTTTTGCGCCCCCGCCTTGAAGCGGAGGCCTTCGCCATGGAGCGCCAGGTGGTGCTTGAAGAACTCGCCCAGAGCGAAGATCAACCAGAAGAGGTGGCCCTGCAAAGGCTCCTGGCCGAAGCTTGCCCGGGTCACCCCTACAGCCTGCCCATTCTGGGCGACCGGGAGTCGCTGCTACACCATGACCCCGAGGCGATGGCCGCCTTCCACCAACGGTTGTACCGACCTGGGGGCTGCGTGCTTTCCCTGGCCGGAGCCATCGCCGATGGCCAACTGGCCACCCGGGCCGCCCTTGGACCCCTGGGGGCCCTCGCAAACGGGGATCCATGCGACACCAGCCAGCCCCCACCCCTGCATGTGGTTCCGGGGGAACATCGCCTGGCCTTGCCCCGGCTGGAAGCGGCCCGCCTGTTGATGGCCTGGGTCCAACCTCCAGCTACAAATCTCGAAGCCTTGATTGGCAGCGACCTGGCAACGACGGTTTTGTCGGAAGGTCGCCGCAGCCGGCTGGTCGACCGCCTACGGGAAGACCTGCAACTGGTGGAAAGCATCGATCTCGACCTCCACGCCATGCAGGGCGGCAGCCTGGCCCTGTTGGAGGCGGTCTGCGAACCGGAGGATCTGGAGGCGGTGCGCCAGGTGATCACCGAGGTCTGGCAGGAGGTGATGGCATCACCGATTGGTATGGAGGAATGGGAAAGGGCCCAGCGACTGGTCGCCAACAGCTATCGCTTCGGCCTTGAATCGGCGGCTGGAGTGGCAGGCTTGATCGGCAGCAATCAGCTCTGGCAGCGGGATAACCACCTCGCCAGCCCCCTGGAGATGCTGCAGCGCTGGACCCCGGAGACCCTGCAGCAGCAGGTCCTCAGCTGCTTTGATCCGGCCCTGGCCTCGGTGCTTGAGGCGGTGCCGGCATGACGAACCAGCAACGTTTCGCCCTCAGCGGCGGACTGCCCGTTGTGGTCCAGGAACGCCCCGGCCCTTCCCTGCTGGCGGCACGGCTGGTCCTGCGCGGCGGCAGTAGCGCCGATCCCCTGCATCAGCGGGGCGCCCACCAGCTACTGGCCGGACTGATGACCCGAGGTTGTGGCTCCCTGGATGCCGAAGCCATGGCCGATTTCGTCGAGGGGCGCGGAGCCTCCCTGCGGGCGGAGGCCAGTGAGGACGCCTTGATGGTCGGGCTGCATTGCGCCGCCGAGGATGCCGATGTCCTGTTGCCCCTCCTCCTGGAGATGGTGCGGCGGCCCCGATTGGAGGCAGAGCAGGTCGCATTGGAGCGCCAACTCAACCTGCAAACCCTGCGACGGCAGCGGGAAGATCCCTTCCAACTGGCCCATGACGGTCTGCGCGCCTTGCTTTATGACGAAGGGCCCTACGGCCATGACCCCTTGGGGGTGGAAGCCGAACTGGCCACCCTGCAGGGCCCAGATCTCCAGTCCCTCGTCAGCGGCCTGGGGGCCCAGGGGGCCGTGCTGGTGCTTTGCGGAACCGTTCCGCCCGACCTCCAGACGTTGCTAGAGACCCCTCTGCTCACCAGCCCCTGGACGACGGCCCTGCCGCCCGCCTGGGCCGGTGAAAGCAAACCCCGTTCAGCCATCTACGGCAGCATTGAGCTGCAGGAGCAGGACACTGAGCAATTGGTGTTGATGCTGGGCACCCCAACCCTGCCCCTGGGCCATCCCGACGGGCCAGCTTTGCGGCTACTCCAAACCCATCTGGGGGCGGGCATGTCCGCCCGCCTGTTCCAGGTGATGCGGGAGGAGCGGGGCCTGGCCTACGACGTGGGGGTGCACATGCCGGCCCGATCCGGCGCTGCTCCCTTCGTGATGCATCTCTCAAGTTCGGCGGATCGGGCCGAAGAAGCCAGCCACTGCCTGCTGGAAGAATGGACACGCCTGCTGGAGGAGCCCCTCAGTTCAGCCGAGATGGAGCTGGCCCAGGCCAAGTTCCGCGGCCAAGATGCCATGGGACGGCAAACCTGCTCTCAGATCGCCGAGCGGCTCTCCTTGGTGCTGAGCCACGGGCTGCCCGAAAATCACGTGGAACGCACCCTGGAGCAGGCCTCTCGCCTCACCCCGGACGATCTCCTGGAGGCCGCAGGTCGCTGGCTACGCCATCCCAGCCTCAGTCTTGTCGGACCGGCCGAGGGACTCGACCCGGCCGCGGCGCTCTGGGGTGGTCACCCCCTTAGCCAGGGGCTGTCACAGGACTGAGATCCGCCCGGCGCAACAGAAACGCTCCGCGGCGGAACCGGACGGCGAACTGGCCGAGAGCGCGCACTTCGAGCACCTGGCCGATTTCGCCGCTGTCCACCAGATCCGCTGGCCGCAACATCGGCATCGGATCAGCGGTTTTTAAATAGGGCGGCACGCCGACCATGCGCACGGCATCGCCGACCGCCAGGGCAATCTCAGGGGCAGGTGGCAGTGCCTCGCTGGACTCGGAAGTGGGGCCCGAAGAACCGTATAGAAATGGGGAAGAGCCGGGCATGGCCGCAGGAGGCGCAGGTTCACGCCCTTTCCAGGTGAACCTAGCTACTGCAGGATAGGTAGCTATCCGGTAATGCGATGTTGCGGGCCCTAGCAACCTGGAGTGGTGCGATCGCCGGTCTCTTGCTGATCGTGGCCGGTGGCCTGATTCCAGCCGCCTTCCCCTTCGCCGACCAGGGCACCCTGGCCATGCGCCCCCTTGGCGTGACCCTGCAGGTGCCTGCCCTGCTGCTCACGGCCCTGGTGGGGGGGCATCGTGCAGGCTTGCTGGCGGCAGCCGCTTATCTCAGCATCGGCCTGTTCCAACTCCCGGTTTTTCACGGTGGCGGCGGCCCCAGTTACGTCCTCGATCCGGGCTTCGGCTTCCTGGCCGGTTTTCTGCCAGCGGCCTGGATCACCGGCAAACTGTCGCGCCAGAACGGCATGAATGATCCCCTGGCCCTGGCGGGCGCGGCGGCCATCGGCTTACTGGTGCTGCAGTTTTGCGGCATGGCCAACCTGTTGCTGGGGGCTCTGGTGGGCCGCTGGGGGGCCAATGGCATCCCCATGCTCAGCGGCTATGCGATGGCGGTATTCCCCCAGCTCCTGCTTTGCTGTGCGGCCGGAGTGCTGGCCTGGCCCCTGCGCCACCTGCTGTTAATCGAATCGTGAACCCCAGATACCCCTCCCCAAGCCAAGATCCGGGGCCCAATCGCCGCAAACTATTTGCCTTGCTCCTAGCCAGCTTGTCGCTTCTTCTCGACCAACTCAGCAAGGCATGGGCCCTCGGCCGACTGCCTGCAGGGGAAGGGCAGCCTTTCCTGCCAGGACTGCTGCAGCTGCGCCGGGTCAGCAATACCGGTGCCGCCTGGAGCCTGTTCAGCGGCAATCCCCAACTGCTTGGCTGGATCAGCCTGTTGGTGAGCCTGGGCCTGTTGCTTTGGATCCTGCGGGAGCCCCCGACAGACCGCTGGCAGGCCTTGGCCTTTGGCTTCCTGCTCGGGGGAGCTGCAGGCAATGGTCTGGACCGTTGGCGGCTGGGGGCAGTGGTCGACTTCCTGGAATTCATGCCCATCTCGTTTCCGATTTTCAACATCGCCGACATCGCCATCAATTTGGCCGTGGCCTGCTTCGCCATCCATCTGCTTGCGCCCCAGCGCCGCTCCCGTGGTTCCCGCAC
>JBIIRU010000249.1:0-4263 GCA_044341355.1 Cyanobium sp.
CCGGCACCCGCCATTGGTTTGACATGGGACCCGAGCCCCAGTTCTGCGCCCTGCGCTTCTTCGCCAATCCAG
The DNA here is from genome assembly GCA_044341355.1 of Cyanobium sp. Classification (GTDB taxonomy): domain Bacteria; phylum Cyanobacteriota; class Cyanobacteriia; order PCC-6307; family Cyanobiaceae; genus Cyanobium. The sequence goes on from JBIIRU010000249.1 coordinate 73, forward strand.
ACGGCTGGGTGGCGAACTTTACCGGTGATGCCATCGCCCAGCACTTCCCGCTGCTCGACGAGCTGCTGGGCGAGCAGCTGATCAGCGCCTGATCTCAGCTGTGCATGCGCGGTTGGGGGTGCAGTTGGACCAGCAGGGCGGCCTCGTCCTGGGCCAGCTCCTCCAGCCGGTTGATCAGTTGGGGGCGGGGAAAGCGCCGCTCGGCCAGCACCCAGTACAGCCCGAAATGGCGGGCCTCGCTGGCCAGCAGGTCGCCGTAGAGGGCCGCTAATTCCGGGTCGGGGCTGTGGGCTGCCAGCAGGGCCATGCGCTCGTGGCTGCGGGCCTCGATCAGGCCCGCGACCAACAGGCTGTCCAGCAGCCGCTGGGGTTCTTGGCGCCGCACCAGGCGGGCCAGGCTGGCGCCGTAGGGCGGTGCGGCCAGGGGCCGCAGCGGAATCTGGCGGCGGATCAGCAGGCGTTGCACCAACTCGAAATGCTCCAGCTCCTCGCGGGCCAGGGGGCTGAGCACGGCGGCCAGCTCGCCATCGGAGGGGTAGCGAAACATCAGCTGCAGGGCGGCGCCGGCCGCTTTGCGCTCGCAGTGGGCGTGGTCGATCAGCACGGTGTCGGGGTGGGCCAGGGCCTGCTCCAGCCAGGCGGACGCCGAGGGGGCCGCCAACCACTTGACCCGTTCCGCGGCGCTGCCGATCCGGGTCATGACGAGACCCGCAGGTGATCGATCAGCCCCTCCAGGGCCAGGCTGTAGCTGGCGGGCCCGAAGCCGCAGATCACCCCCAGGGCCTTGTCGGCCAGATAGGAGTGGTGGCGGAAGGGCTCGCGGGCGTGGACGTTGCTCAGGTGCACCTCCACAAACGGGATCGCCACGGCCAGCAGGGCATCACGCAGGGCGATGGAGGTGTGGGTGAAGGCGCCGGCATTGATCAGCAGGCCTTCGCATTGGCCCCGGGCCGCCTGGATGCGATCCACTAGGACCCCCTCGTGGTTGCTCTGGAAACACTCCAGCTCGGCCCCCAGGGCCTGGGCCCGGGCCGTCAGGTCGGTATTGATCTGGTCGAGGCTGCGGCTTCCGTAGAGGCCGGGCTCCCTTTGGCCCAGCAGATTGAGGTTGGGACCGTGAAGCACGAGCAGGCGCATGGGGGCAGGGGGACTGGCGGGCTGGTAAGTTCTGAGGGTGTGGTTCGGGTCGGTGCCCGAGTGGTTAATGGGGGCGGACTGTAAATCCGCTGGCTCTGCCTACGTTGGTTCAAATCCAACCCGGCCCACCTTTCCACATGCCCTTGTAGCTCAGCGGTAGAGCACTCCCTTGGTAAGGGAGAGGTCACGAGTTCAAGTCTCGTCAAGGGCTTCATCAAAAACTTGCTCAAGCGGGTTCAGGCCGGCGAGCAGCTGCAGATCACCTTTTGCGGCCGGGTGATTGCCTGCATCGCTCCTGAACAGGACCCCAGCGAAGCCGCTCGCCAATAAATGTTCGATCTCCGTGACCGCGTCGGCCTGGTAGACGTCGTCGCAGGCCTTTCTGAACGCTAATGGATTGGCGATTGCCCAACACCATGCAAGACGAACTCGCAGGAGCCGACAGCATATTTTCTTTAACGTACATACGCTCATGCCCTTCCGTTCAGGCCATGGACGTCCTTCCCAGCCGGGTGTTCATGAACGGCAACAGCCAGGCCGTGCGCATCCCCGCGGAGTTCCGGCTCGCCACAGACCGGGTGCAGATCAGCCGCACGCCTGAAGGGGATCTGCTCATCCATCCCTGCCCCCATCAGCGGGGCAAGGCCCTGATCAATCTGTTGGCCGGCTTTGAAGCCGACTTCGTGGCGGCTCTGGAACAGCAGCAGGAGGATTAGCTGCTGGTTCAGCAGCGTGAATCGCTGTGATCTACCTGCTCGATACAAACATCCTCGTCGTTCATCACCTGGGCGGAACTCATCCAAGGCGCCCAAGGCAGCCAACGCCGCGAGGCAACCCTTGTGCAACTTGATGCGCTCTCCCGGCAGGTGCCCGTGCTCTACCCCGAAGGGCAGGCCATCTGCCGCCATTACGCTCAGCAGGCCACAGTCCTCAAGCGACTGGGCACGCCGATTGGGGCCAACGATCTCTTGATTGCTTGCCACAGCCTCGCCCTTGGAGCTACTTTGGTGAGCCACAATATTCGCGAGTTTGCTCGTATTGAGGGCCTCACCCTGATCGAATGGGCGGCTGTCTGAGGCTATGCCATTTCAGCTCGCCGACAGCGAGATCCGCGAAACGGTTCGCGAGATCAAGATTCCCCTCCACATCCCCGTTGAATCAGCGGCCGCTCCGGCGCCTAAACGGCCTCTCTCCCACCTCACCGCAGCCGACCCGCTGAGCTACGGTGAGCTCGCAGAATGTACTCCTGATGTCCGCACGGCGGACGACGACATGCTGCTGGTGATCGCCACCGAACGCCACCTGCTCTACGTGGCTTGCACCCGCGCCCGCGATCACCTGCTGATCAGCAGTGGTGTTATTTGCTCGGAGTTTGTGGAGGACCTTTTTCCCGGTCAAATCAAATGACATCTCAGGCTCGTCACGTTGCTGTGGCAACCAGCCAGCCTCATATGTACAATTGACATGTACAAAAGACTGCAGCCGGCATGACCCGAGTCTCCGTGTCCGATCTGCGGCAGAACCTCCCCTCCTTCCTCAAGCGGGTCCAGGCCGGCGAGCAGCTGCAAATCACCTCGCGTGGCCAGGTGATCGCCCGTATTGCTCCGGAGAGCGACCCCGCCGAAGAGGCTCGCCAATGGCTGCTTGATCTCCGTGACCGTGTCTCGCTTGGCGATGTGGTGAATGGGCTTGCCGATCTCGAATAGAGCGGCGATGCGGATCATCTGTGACACCCACATCCCCCTGTTCTGGGCTAATGCTCCCTCCCGCCTCAGCCGCAGCGCCGCTGCAGCTCTGGAGAAAGGCCGGCAAGACGGTCAGCTGGCGATCGCCGATATATCTCTGTGGGAGCTGGCCCTGCTTCTCGAACGCGGCCGACTGCTCCTTCCAGTTGATGTTTCACCCGTGGAGTATGTCTCCCGTCTCCTCCAGGCACTGCGCCTGCAGGTACTGCCGATCAACATGGACATCGCTGTTCTCTCCCGCAGCTCCCTGTTTCAGCACGGCGATCCAGCTGATCGCCTGATCGCGGCCACTGCGCTTCATGGTCGCTGGCCGCTGATCACCGCCGACGAAAAGCTGCGTGCCCTGCCTGAACTCCACTGCATCTGGTAGTAGCCGCTGCTCTCATGATCCCCATGGCTTTCCTCCCCGCCGACAGACTGCAGCCCAACGCCGAGCGCATGGCCACAACGCCCTGATTGATCTGCTGGCCGGCTTCGACCTCTTCTGTTTTATCAATATCTTGCTGCCTCAGGTAGCAGAAAAGATTGAATCCTTCGCTGATGAGGATTATTTGGCAATGTCGTTCATTCGCATTGCCGCAGCCGAGGTGCTGGAGGGGGGGACCCTTCCGCAGGACTGTCCAAGGTTTGGCTGCTGCGCACACCAGATATGGTGTGCGCGACCATTCCCCACGCGTTGCTTGAACCGGCCGCTGCAACACCGGTGCGCCAAGGCCCTGCGCTCTTTGATCTGCGCATCAAAGGCTCGCTTGACGCGGAATGCATCGGCAGCTGCATCAGGATCAAAAGAAGAACTTCACCCCAACTTCAATACCATTTTGATCAATGGTATAGGCGGCATTCGGCGTTTGGCCGTTATCGCGGGCCAGATAGAGATAGCGCCAGGAGAGATCCAGCTGGGTGGAATTGCCGATGGCATAGCCCACGCCAACCTGGGAATTGCCGGACATGTCGACAGCGCCATTGGCGCCGAAACCACCGAGGTCGCCCCGGGCGAACAGGCGCAACCGGGGCGCCACGAACACCTGGCCCTGCAAACCGAGCAGGGGCTGGGTGATGGGTTCTCCGAAGCTGGAGTCGCGGGTCCGCAGTCCCAGGGGACCTTGGAAGGTGTTGGTGGTTTCGACGCCCACATCCACCACGCGCACTCCGGCATAGGGGATCACGGTCACCGACCCCGGGTTCCCGATCGCCCGTTCCCGTTCACCGAAGCGATAGCGGAGGGCGAAGTCGTAGATCCCCTGGGTTACGGCCAACTGGGTCTTCAGGGTGCGAGTCGGCACGGGCAGATCTGGAAAGAAACGGCGAG
>JBIIRU010000034.1:0-14303 GCA_044341355.1 Cyanobium sp.
AATGTGCCTAGATTTGACCATCCACTCTCATCTTGCCTTGATTGAGTGCTTATTAAGAAACGTTTTCCAAGTCGCGTTTGCCTGTAGTGTGAAATCCCCGTAAATTCGGCGTACAACTGCGTCGCCTAACAATGCCACTTCCTCAAGAAGAGCCTCGATGACAGCCGGTTGTGCGTTGTCGGCATCAATCGAAACTGCTAATCTCTTGCTTGGCTCATCATCTGAAATCTTGATTGGGGATTGGAAGTCCGTCATGTGTGTCTACCGATCCAGACCTGAAGCTTGCAGGTCAGCACCCCAGGGTACAACCAGCTCTAAATCAGGTTACAGCTACTGCCTGCCCCTGGGTCCGACGGGCCTGCCCCTGGGCCAAGCCTTCAACATCGCCCTGATTGACACAGTGGTGCGCATCCAGCGCCTGCAGGGTAATAACGAGCTCTGACTACACGGCGATCACGCCTTGATCGACTTGTAGACGACCCTGGAAAAGCAGCTCAAGAATCACCCCCTGGAGCGTCTCAGGCGCTGCCGCAGCTTGCGGGCCATGTTCCAGGCCATAGCGGCACCGGCCAGGGGCAGGGGGCCGGGCACCGGGGGCGTGAAGCGCAACAGGGAGCCTGAAGTGGTGCTGCCGCCGGCGGCCACGTACACGCTGCCGTCGGACATGGCCAGCACGCCGGTGGGCTGGTCGATGCCGGAGGCAAGTTGCTGGCGCTCGCTGGTTAGGGGGTTGTAACGCCACAGACTGCCGCTGCCCACGGGATTGGCGTAGTTCTCAGCCCACTGCACCAAGTAGAGCCAGCCATCGGCACCGAGGGAGAGGTCCATGGCGTTGGTGAAGCCACCGGTGATGGCGGTGGCGGAGCCGGCGCTGCCGTTGGAGCTGAAGATCGATGCCGATCCCGACTCGAAGGGGAAGCCGGGCAGCTGGGTGTTGTAAAGGGTGCCGCCGGGGCTCACCGTTAGCCCGGTGGGCACGGCTTCAGCGTCCGGGGTGGTGCTGGCGACGACCGGGAAGTTCTCCAGCAGTTCCACCGTCGATGGGGTGGCATCGGCCACCTTGAGCAGGCGGTTGGCGCCGGCATCGGTGATGAAGCTGGTGCCGCCGAACCAGGTGAGGGCGAAGGGATTGGAGAAGGGAGGGGTGTGGCTGGGGTTGGTGGTCTCGAAGGCGCCCAGATCGGCCAGGGGAACCACCGCAGAGCCCGGATTGCTGTAGTCGAACCGCACCAGTTTGGCGAACAGGCTGCTGCTGGCAGGACGGGTGGCGGGATCCCCCCGGAACCCGAACACGCCGAGCAGGCGTCCGTCACTGCTGAAGGTGAGGTCATGCAGACCGGCCACGGGCGAGAGCGCGCCGGTTCCGCGGGCGATCGAGTCGAGGCCGGTCCAAAGCTGGGCGTAGCTGTTGGTGGTGGGGTCGTAGCGACCCACGGCGCCGGTGGAGCCCCAGCAGCGCAGGGCCGTGGGTTGCGACGGAGGGGCTCCCGCCACATCGCAGGTGGTGCCACCAGCACCGCTTTCGCTCACCAGCACCCGGCCGAAGGAGTCGACCGTGAGCCCGCGGGGGTTGAGCAGGTTGTTGACCAGAACCTGGCGGTTGTAGGCCGGGGCCGCCTGGCCTGGGGCCGCTGCGGCGGCCAGGCAGGCCAGCAAGGCTCCGGTGGCAAGCAGGGCCTGGGCCGGCCGGATGGTGGAAGGAACGGGGCTGAACATTGGCAAGTCGAACTGCTGAGTGAAAGTTTTGGCAATAATACATTCTGTTTTCCGGTTGGGTGTGCCCATTCGTTGACGCTGCCGTCTGCGGCTGCCGTCTGCCAGCTCTGCATCCATCAATAGCTTCTGGTTCGATCCGATGGCTCCAGAGCCAGATCGCCTCGCGCCGCGGACTCCTTTTGAGACGATGGGGCCCTGCCAGCCTCCTCACTCCCACCGTGCCCGAGCCCGCCAGCTCCGCCTCCACGCCTGCCGAGGCCGCCCCAGCGCCCGAGGCCGCCCTGCCCAAGACCTACGACCCGGCCGGCACCGAAGCCCGTTGGCAGGCCGCCTGGGAGCAGGCTGGCGCCTTCCACCCCGATCCGCACGACTCCGATCCCAGCAATCCCAGTTACCGCCCGCCATTCTCGGTGGTTATCCCGCCGCCCAACGTGACCGGCAGCCTGCACATGGGCCACGCCTTCAACACGGCCCTGATCGACACGATCGTGCGCTTCCAGCGCCTACAGGGCAAAAACGTCCTCTGCCTGCCCGGCACCGATCACGCCTCGATCGCCGTGCAGACGATCTTGGAAAAGCAGCTCAAGGCAGAGGGGGCCAGCAAGGACGACCTCGGCCGCGATGCCTTCTTTGAGCGCGCTTGGGCCTGGAAGGCCGAAAGCGGCGGCACAATCGTCGGCCAGTTGCGGCGGCTGGGCTATTCGGTGGACTGGCAGCGGGAGCGCTTCACCCTTGATCCCGGCCTCAACAAAGCAGTGGTGGAGGCTTTTTTGCGATTGCATGAACAGGGGCTCATCTACCGAGGCGAATACCTCGTCAATTGGTGCCCCGCCTCCGGTTCGGCGGTGAGTGACCTGGAGGTGGAGATGAAGGAGGTGGAGGGGTCGTTGTGGCATTTGCGCTATCCGCTCACACCCCTGGCGGGCGCCGATCATCCCGTCGACCACCTGGTGGTCGCCACCACCCGCCCGGAAACGATGCTCGGCGACACCGCTGTGGCCGTGAATCCCAGCGATCCCCGCTACGCCCACCTGGTGGGCCGCACAATCGACCTGCCCCTGGTGGGCCGCCAGATCCCGATCGTCGCCGATGAGCACGTGGATCCGGCCTTTGGCACCGGCTGCGTCAAGGTGACGCCCGCCCACGACCCCAACGACTTCGCCATCGGCCAACGCCACGGCCTGCCCCAGATCACGGTGATGGCCAAGGATGGCAGCATGAACGCAGCCGCCGGCCGCTTTGCGGGTCTCGATCGCTTTGAGGCCCGCAAGGCGGTGGTGGCAGCGATGGAGGCCGAAGGATTGCTAGTCAAGGTGGAGCCCCACCGCCACAGCGTCCCCTATTCCGATCGCGGCAAGGTGCCGGTGGAGCCGCTGCTCTCCACCCAGTGGTTCGTGCGCACCGAACCCCTGGCGGCCCGCTGCCGCAGCGCCCTTGACAACCCAGCTGGTCCCGAACCCCGCTTTGTGCCGGAGCGCTGGAGCAAGGTTTACCGCGACTGGCTCACCGACATCCGCGACTGGTGCATCAGCCGCCAGCTGTGGTGGGGGCACCGCATCCCCGCCTGGTTTGTGGTGAGTGAAACGGGGGGAATGATCACGGAAGCCACGCCCTACGTGGTGGCGCGCAATGAGGAGGAGGCGTGGGCCCAGGCCGAAGCGCAGTTCGCTGCGGCGAGCCTGGCGGCGGGTCGGACGCTGGCGCTGGAGCAGGACCCCGATGTGCTCGACACCTGGTTTTCCAGCGGCCTCTGGCCCTTCTCCACCCTGGGCTGGCCGGGCGAAGGAGACCAAGAACCCGCCGATCTGGCCACCTGGTATCCCACCAGCGTGCTGGTGACGGGTTTCGACATCATCTTTTTCTGGGTGGCCCGCATGACGATGCTGGCCGGTGCCTTTTTGCCGGAGGCCGGCGCACCGTTCGGCGATGTCTACATCCACGGCCTGGTGCGCGATGAGAACAACCGCAAGATGAGCAAATCAGCCGGCAATGGGATCGACCCGCTGCTGCTGATCGAGCGCTACGGCGCCGATGCCCTGCGCTTTGCGCTGGTGCGCGAGGTGGCGGGCGCCGGCCAAGACATCCGCCTCGACTACGACCGCAAAACCGACACCTCCGCCACTGTGGAGGCGGCCCGCAACTTCGCCAACAAGCTGTTCAATGCCACCCGGTTTGCGCTGATGAACCTGGGGGGGGAGACGCCCGCCAGCCTGGGGGAACCGGTACTGGCCGAACTGGAGAGCGAAGACCGCTGGATCCTGTCGCGATTGGTGCGCACCAGTAGCCAATGTGCCGAGCTTTATGGCAGTTATCGCCTCGGCGAGGCCGCCAAGCTGCTCTACGAATTCGCCTGGAATGATCTCTGCGACCAGTACATCGAGTGGGCAAAACCACGCCTATTCGGTGATGATCAAGCCACCCGCAGCACCGCTCGCCGGGTGCTGGCCCGCAGCCTGGAGGCCCTGCTGGTGATGCTTCACCCGCTCATGCCCCACCTCAGCGAAGACCTGTGGCATGCCATCACCGGGGCCGAAGCGACTGAATTTCTGGCCCTGCAGCGCTGGCCCCAGCCGGATGCCGCCTGGCTCGATCCAGCCCACGAGAGCGCCTTCCAGTTCGGCATCGACGCCGTGCGCGCTAGCCGCAACGCGCGGGCCCTGTCGGGGGTGAAACCCGCCGAGAAGTTGTCGGTTGGTATCCATACCTCTACCGCCGCTCGCCAGGATTTCGTGGTCGCCAACCAGGACAAAATCAGTCGCCTGGTGGGTGCTTCCGTTCTGCACTGGGAGGCCAAACCCACCCCCGGCCAGCTGCTGGTAATCGTCGATAGCGACGCCCAGGTGGGCATCACCGTGCCCCAGCAGAGCCTTGATGCCCTGCGGGAACGGCTGCAGAAGGATCTGGCCAAGGTTGAAAAGGAAATCGCTGGCCTGGCCGGTCGGCTTGCCAACCCCAACTTCGCCGGCAAAGCGCCAGCGGAGGTGGTGGCTGAATGCCAGGCGAATCTGGCGGAAGCTCGGGCCCAGGCAGAGCTGGTGCGGGGGCGGTTGGGGGAGTTGGGGTGAGGTGTGGGTGCTGAGGCAACATCGATAAAGCCAGAGGCAAAAGCAATTTTTGTCAGGCTAACGATTGACTTTATGGGGTTTGATTTGTTCAGATTTCGGAATGACGTTACCCTTGAAAAGGCTCTTAATTTTGTTGAGATGTTGAGAAGGAATCGCGAGAATCGTAGCGACCGTGCCTATAGCCGTTAAGCCAAGCCCTGTAACTGTCAAGCCAATCATAAGCCAGAATTGCCAAGACTTCTCTTTCCCGGGACGCTTAGAGCCACCCAAATTCTTCCCATCAGGACCAATATTGATAATATTTCCGTCTCCAGTGGCGTTGATGCTGCCAACATTAATTGTATTGCTCACGCCTTTAGGATCGCGATTGTGTTCCATTTCTTGAATTTTATGCTTGGTAATCAGTTCAAGCACTGCGCTAGGCTCATAGGGCTGCCATGTGGTTCTCAGCATAACATTTCTGGCATCTAGATGAACTTGTCTAAGCCAAGGCAGCTCAGGAATCGCTGCCGAAAGGCGCAGTATCTCTTGGCATGCCAATGGGGTGCCACGCTCTTCAAGCATTTTTAAGATACGTCTCCTAAGGCGTGCAACATGATCAGGAAATTGGAGCTCCGGAAAATCTTCATCATTACTGTCGATTTCAGGATATTGATTCGTCAGCCATAGATAGAAATCTGCCAGTTGACTTTCAGTCAATATAAATTTTGGATCCCTAAACCACAGTGTGTTAATTGATTCGATGGTTTCACGACCAAGTTCTAGATCCCTTTCTATTGATTGCCAGACCTTTTGCCATATTGTTGAATCTGCATTCTCAAGTAAAATTCTTGCTGCTATCCTAGCTTTGAAACGCTCTTTATTGATAAGTGAGTTGCTTTTTGCCAAATAATTACTTAGGATACCTAGGGCTAGTTCTTCTGCTTTTACCACTTTTCGCTCGATCAGGTTTTCCAGCAGGCTCTCGTGGTACCGAGAGAATACGGGTTGATCAATGAGCTGATTAACAATCAAAGTATTCATCTTTTCATCCCAACACTGCGCAAATCGATCGAGTCCGAACGGTTGTTGATTGTGCTTTGCACGATCAAGCATGCTTTCTAGAGCAGATATGGTTTGTATTGGTGCTTTTTGATAGGCAAGCTGGACAAGCGTAAAATACGCAGAATCTTGGCTACCCTCATTCGGATATGTAACCACAGAAGCAGCCCATTTACTCCAGCAATCGGCCGAGAGATCATTGAACTGGGCTTGATCTGTATGCATCAGCAAATACAATGCCTTGCAACCAGCTATGAACGGCAGATGAATTCGATCTGAATCTACCCAGTTACACGGTAGCTGATCATACTCTCGCAGATAGAGATTGGCCGCCTTAACAATTCTGTTTTGAATCTCTTTTTTAGCAAACAGCCATCCAGGCAGCTTGGAGATATCGAGTTTACATAGATTATTGCATTCCAGGTCATCAACTGATTTCAGCGATAATTTATACAATAACTGCCAAAAAGCATCCATCACACCTGCTTCAAAGGCAGTTAGGCACTCATCAATTTGCTGCTCTAGCGGCACATTCGCATGGACAATTTGAGAGTCTTCTGCATTTCCTTGATCATCTTTATAGTAGTCTTTCAGCTTGGCGGCTTCATCTGAATCCAAATCAATTGGTTCGAGAAAATATTTAAAAGCAGCCCGTACTGTATTACTGAACTGACTAGAAGTTATAATTGCATCAACGTGATTAAAACTAGAGATGTCAAACCCACCGCGAAGAAGCTTTGCCCACATCTCATCTTCTTCGCAACTATGGGAGTCAGGATGATTAAGCTTGATTATAATCCAGTCGAAATCAGCAGGCTTGGCGATGTCTTGATAAATTATATAGAAATCAGGGTGGTTGTTCCTTTCGCAAGCATGGTGAACTACTTGGCTTAGTAGGTTTCGGCGTATAGTGTTATCTTCCAGCGAAGCAAAAGCGTCATCAGTCCGCTGACCATTCTCGATGGGAACAAAGCGATTGTGGCTTTCCCATTGCATGAAAGCCACATCGGCAAATTGGCGCAAGATATCCGGTACCATTAAATAGCGAGAGGCTTCGAATATAATCTGATTGACTAATTCTACAAAGGGATCTCTCCAATCATTTTCCTTTTGTCGCTTCTTTAGCCAGCCAAGAGCCACAGGCAAATCGTCAGGCTTAAGGTGGGGAGCCAGCTTGCTGTAAATGAATATTTTATAACTGCCTATAAGGTTGAGTTGTTTTGGTTTTGTCAAGTGATCCAACACTTCTGCCGCCGAGATATGGTTTGGCCATGTTGCCCATAGGGCGTAGCCTTTAAGCTCATCATCAGAATCATCTGGTCCTGCGTCTAAGGCCAATGGCTTAAGTCTTTGCTTATAGATTTCTTCTCCATAGTCTGAGATGGCATGTGCGGCAGAGCTGCGCAAATAGTTGTCTTCATTCGTATCAAGTGCCAGATCAACTAAATCTTGCTGTATTTCTATTACGCGGCATTGTTCCGCAATTCTGATGGCTGCATGTCTGGCATTGGATATAAAATCTCGGGTTTCATTGGCCTGGCCGATGAGTTTGATATAAGGACGAAGCTGATCCGCAAGAGCTGCATGCTGAAGTCGATGGTAGAAATCAATAAATTTGTAATAATCATAAATTTTTCCTTTCCTAAAATCAGAGAGAAGATGCTCTACAAGTATTTTTGCAGTTTGCTCTCTAGCTCCAATATCTACAGTGAGTAGAGCTTCAGTGTCTGATTCAACAATAAGATCAAATACATCTTCTCTCATGCCTGCAAGCCAAGCAGCTGTTTGCTGTAATTGAGGTATGAGTCGTCTATTGTGCTGATCCTGAGAGAAAAGAAGTTCAGAGATGTCTTGAATTGGAGTTTGATTATGATCTATGTACCATGCGGCTAAGAACTCCGCATAAGACTGGTGGGCCCATCCCAAGCGGTTCTCCCCACGGGCAGAAAACAGCCCTGTGTCTAATGTTTCTCTAATATCTTGATACGATACATCGAAAGTATCATGGTTGTATGCTTCGCATTTCCCTAGAATCGAGTCAATACTGAAGTCTTGAGTCGGCGCCTCATCTTGGTGTATTCCTGACCAAACTGCTTCGCGGTTAGAAAGCATGGTGACCGCGGCGATCCGTGCCGCAATAATTAATCGTTGGTTTTTATCGAGATTGCCCTGCTGGTTTGAAGCTACACGGCTTTCATTGGTTTCTTCGCAAAGGCAAATACAGCCATTATGATATAGATCGACGTTGGTTTTAGCGTCGAAGGTTTCATTTGTCCGGTATATATTGAGTAGAAAGCGTAAGGTAATTGGTTTTATTGCAAATAAGATGACATTCTTGTCTCGAACTGCGTTAAGAAACAAATCCGAATCGAAATCGTTTTTAGCAGCAGCTTCTTTAACATCAATACGCCTGAGTGGAGCAAGCTGATAGATACCAAAAGCCTCATCTCCATATATCTTTTTTAGCTCATTTTCTAGAAAGCTGGGCCAAACTGCTGTGCGGCACGCAATACGTAAATGCAATCGACTTATTTGAGATTTATATCCCTTAAGCTGGTCTGCCAGAAGTTGGCCCAGCTTCTTAAGCTCCAGCAGACATTCATCATAGCTATCCAAAAAAATTACCAATAAACCTGAACCAGATCGCCAAGCCTTGAATATTTCACTTTCAAACAAGTCCTGAATAAGCCTATTTGCATCTCCGTAAGACCTCAGGTCTAAACTTAGGATCTTTACATTTTCTCTGCCCTCCTTAATTTTAACGTTTTGATGTTGGCAGGCCGCTTCTATGGCTGTGCTTTTGCCAATTCCAGGCTCCCCCAACAGCACCAAACACGGATAATAATCAATCAATTCAAAAGTTGTTGCTTCGGGATTCAGCCATCTAGCATATTCACTATCTGGATCTGGAAAGTATCCACCGTCAGAAAGTGGAATTGCGGCCTCTGATCGAGGCAGCCAAAATCTCTTCCATTCATACCTGTTATTAGGCATCGTTCAGGCGAAGACGAAAGCTTGACGGATCATCTATTGGAACTGGGGAATTACAAGGCTTGACTAAAAATCTTATCACAATATAGCACTCTTACTGCAGGCACTACCCCAATGCGCCGGAGCAACCCCCAGCCACGCCAAGCCAGAATCTCTGGTCTCTGGATAGAACTTCAGATACTTCAATCACGCCACCACCTCATGCGGCGCGTCGCCGAACAACTCGATATAGGGCTGGTAGCAGAAGCGGCGGTGGCGTTTCTGGCCCGTCATCTCTCTCAGGATTCCCAGCGCCTCCAGCCGGCCCACCAAGTTGTTGGCGGCGGGGTAGGTGGTGGCGATCAGCGCTTCGATGGCATTCACACTCACGATCGGCCGGTCGAACAGGCTTTCCAGCACACGGTGGCCGTTGGCGGCGGCGCGGCCCAGATGATCGGTGATCAGGGTTCGGTGCTGCTCCCGCAACGCCAGGATGCGCCGCGCAGTAAGGCTCGCTTCTTGGCTGACCTCCGCCACGCCCCGTAAAAAGAAGGCCAGCCAGCCCTCCCAGTCGCCCTCTACCCGTACCGCCTGCAGATGGTCGTAATAGGCCTGGCGGTGCTGCTTGAAGTGGTGTGAGAGGTAAAGCACAGGTTTCTGCAGGATGCCTTTTTCGGTGAGAAGGAAGGTGATCAGCAGCCGACCCACCCGCCCGTTCCCATCCAGGAAGGGATGGATCGTCTCGAACTGGGCATGGGCCAGGCCAATGCGGATCAGGGCCGGCAGATCGTTCTGCTCATGCAGAAACCTCTCCAAAGCCCCCAGCGCTTCCGGCAGTTCCTCCGGTGGAGGAGGCACGTAAGTTGCCGTGGCCAAGGTGGAGCCCCCCGGCCCGATCCAATTCGGGCTGCGGCGTAACTCGCCTGGTGTAAGCCGGTTGCCTCGCACCCCCTGCAGCAGCTCCGCATGGATCTCGGAGATCAAGCGCATCGAAACAGGCAGCGTTTCCAGCCGCATGAGGCCATGGTTCATCGACGGAGTTCTGGGTGCCCTCGATCTGGCTGGAGAGCACCGCCTCCTTGCGCACGTACATGAACACGAACAGATCCGGGTTTGGCAGCGTTTCCACCTACCCATCCAGCCGGCCCAGGGCTCGATCGGCCTGGGAGAGAAGAACCTGCAGTTCGCCGCTCAGCCGCAGCGGTGGATCCGGTGGCAGCGGCGGGGGATGGAAAGCCCGGTAGCCCGTAGGTTGGCTGCGGTAGGTACCGGCGCGGCTCGATCTGGCTTCAAGCATGGGTTGCCGTGCCTTTCCGATGAGCGTTGCTCGGCTCCATAGTAAAGGCAGCATTCGCTATGGAGGCGTGCCGGGTCCATAGGCAATGCTGCGTTACCAATGGTTTTATGACGTGAACCCTCCGGTAATAGAGCCCGCATAGCCCCCTGCGGCTCAAGGGGGATGAGGTGTGAAGTCCACCACCCCACACCCCCAGGTCATGGGCTGCTCCTTGCAAGGGATGCGCATCAAGCTCAGCACACCGAGACTGGACGGAACAGCTTCAGCAGCAGCAACAGCGATGGCGGCCAAAGGCACAGCGAGCGGCAGTCTCAATGCCAAAAATCTCGAAGCCCTGGGGGCGGCGAGGCTGGCGGAGCTTCTTATCATGCTTTGTGAGGGCAACAACGCCAGCAAGCGGCTGCTGCGGCTGGCGCTGGCCGAGCAAAAGGGGCCATTGGAGATGGCCCGGGAACTGCGCAAGCGGCTGGCCAGCATCGCCCGATCCGACAGCCTGCTTGACGACCACCAAGGCGATGAGCTGCTGCGGGAACTGGAGCGGCAGCGCCAGGCGATCTGCGGACCGATCGCGGCTCATGATGCCGATCTGGCGGTGGATTTGCTCTGGGAGGTGCTGGAGCTGTCGTCAGAGCTGATCGAGCGTTGTGATGACCGCGATGCGGTGCTGCGGGACTGGTTCCATCAGGCCAGCGCCGCCCTCGGCCAGGTGGCCCTGGCGGCCGGCGGCAAGCCGCAGAACTTGGCCGATCAGGTTTTTGCCGCAGTGGTGAGCAACAGCTATGGCCAGTTCGATCCGATCGTGCGCGATCTGGGCCCGGCATTGGGGCCCGAGGGGCTGGCCCACCTGCGCCTGCGCCTGGAAACACTGCGCCAGCAAAACAGCGGCAGCACGAGAGACAAAACCAAGCCGATCTGGCTCGTGAGCATCGCCATGCTCGACATCGCCGATGCCCTGGGCGATGCCGAGGCCTATCTGGCCGAGTATCGCGACCACAGCCCCGAGGCGCTTACGGTGCCGGCGATTGCGGCCATGGTGGCGACGCGGCTCACCAAGGCCGGCCGGGCGGAGCAGGCGCTGACGCTGCTGCAAGCTGCCGACCCCAGGCTTGGTCAGCGACGCACTGGCGCCGAGGAGTGGTGCGACGCGCGCTTGGATGCGCTGGATGCCCTTGGCCGCAGCGACGAGGCCCAGGCCCAGCGCTGGGAGTTCGCCCTGATGGAGCTGTCAGCCCGCCACCTGCGCGATTACCTCAAACGACTGCCGGCCTTTGAGGACATGCCCGCCGAGGAGAAGGCCCTCGATCTGGTGGCGGACCACGACGACCTGGAGGAGGCGCTCTGGTTTCTGCTGCACTGGCCGGAGCCGCACCGGGCCGCCCGGCTGGTGCTGGCTGCACCCAAGCCCCTGAATGGCGATCGCTACTACCTGCTGGCGCCACTGGCAGAACTGCTGGAAAAACGCCAGCCGCTGGCGGCCACAGTATGCCTGCGGGCGATGATCAATTTCACGCTCAAGCTGGCGCGCTCCAAGCGCTATCCCCACGCAGCCCGCCATCTCGAAACCTGCCACCGTTTGGCGGCCGCCATCAACGATTGGGGGGAGCTGGTTGATCACCGCAGCTATATGTTGCAGCTGCGCCGGGATCACGACCGCAAGCGTGGCTTTTGGGGTGAGGTGCCTAAGGCGATAATTCCAGAGGCGGAGGGGGGAGTTAAAGCTGTGGATAAGGGTGTGGTGGAGAAAGGGGGGAAGGGTAGGGGGCTGCGGGGTCTTGGGGTCGTGGAAGGCGAGGCTGGGTCTGTTCAGCCGGGGTTATGGTGAATGCCTTCGCTTGGACGAAACTCAACAGGCGGAGAACAAAAGTACGAAACCATCAATCATTTAATCCGAGCTGAAGAGTGCCATGGGATGCCGTCTGGCCTTGACGACCCGAGCTTGTTGAGCCGGCCTCGATCCATGAGGAGCCAAATGGTCCGATGGATGCATTGGCCTCCCCGATGAGAAGGTCTTCCGCCCCCATCTCCTCAATTAACTCCGGCCCTCCTCGGCCATAGAACCAAATCTCTACCCTACATTCGGGTGGGCACTGAAAACAAAAAACTTCAAAAGGAAAGATTACTCTTTCCAGAAAGAAATCCGGCCCGAAACACCGAAGTATGGCCATGCGATCAAAACTACTTATGAAGGCGTGTTCGGCCATGCTGCGGTGTTGTTGCTCTCGACTAATGGGTAACTGACTATCGTTGGCCTGCTCATCAAAGCCACTGAACTTCAACTGACGCTCCTTGAAGGCATCTTCAAGAGTCGTATCGAGGGTAGGATTTTTTATTGCTTGTGAAAGCCCTTCAGGCATGGGGTGTAGCGGACCAAACTCTTTTCCCTTGGTTAGTTCAAGCACATTAAACAGAAAGGGAATGTCGGCAGCATCACAGCCAAGTGCTATAAGCTTCTCTTCAAGAAGCTCAAGATCCAGGTGATTATCAGGATGTTTTAAATTATTCCAGCCGGGAATACTCGCTTCCTTAAGAAGGGCGTCTAAGCCTCTTGATTCGATCAATTCTAGCGCTTTGTTCTGCCTTTTCAAGATCTCGGTTTCGCTCCTCAATTGCTCGGTTTCTGTCTCGGTCTGCTTGGATTTTCTCCTCATGCTCTCGATCTCTTTCTTGGTGGATTCGTTTTGCTTCCTCAGCGAATCGATATCGCGCCACATCGGCGAAAGCCAGGAGGTCCTTCTGCTTCTCTCTTTTTTCACGCTGGTAGCCATAAATGCCAACCGTCGCAATCAATCCCAGCATCATAGGTCGGCTCCAGCCTGCCGCCGGAAACCAGTCCGCGATCCCCAGCAATGAGGTCAGCAGCACCAGCACAACCGGCCATAGGCTCAAGGCCCTGGAGCGCAACAGCCCCCGCGTCCGCCACCGCCAACTGGCCTGGGCCTTGCGCCGTTGCAGTGATGGCAACTGGTCCCAGCCAGCCTCCAGGGCTGCCACAACGATCCAGAGCGCAAGAAGTGCGAGCAACACCTGCCCAACCCTGGTGTGAAACCCCAAGGAAAGAATGGCCTGGATCAGGGCCCAGCCCAGTAGCAAGACCCCGGCCAGCCCAATAGGTACGGCAAGTAGCCGCAACGCAAATTTCCTCCCGGTTGTCCACGCACGACGCATGGTTATTCGCTGATGGAACAAACATAAGCCAGCCAGTTCCAGCCAATGGGATAAGACGCTGTAGCTGGACTCGAATCGCGGGCCTTCGAGTTCAGTCACGCCACAGGAATCGTTCCGGGGCAGCCCTACCCTTCAGTTACTCCACATTTCTGCCAGCTCCAGCTGTAATCCCGGCAACGACTCCCCACCCTCCAGCGTCAGCGCCGGCTCGATCCGCAGGGGTTCGCCAGGGTCGATCACGCCGCCACCGGCCAGGCAAATCTCAACAGCCCGCTGCTCGGAAAACAGCAGCCAGCCCACCTTGAGAACATCCCGAATGAATAGGCACTCCCGATTGGGTGGCCAAAATTGCAATTCCAGGCCTAGTGACTATCTGAACCTCGCCGCCCGCCCAGAGTTGCGGTTGATACCTGGTGGCCACCGATCGTTTCGCGACACCAACTGCATGACCCAACTGATCCAACTGATCCAACTGATCCAACTGAAAAGAATTAACCTGCATCCAATTCTCCGCGCCAGCTCACTGCGATGCTGTCTGGTGGTCTGCAAGAGCGGCACGCCCGCCTGCTGCGCTGGCTGTTGATCAGCGGCTGGCTGGCGCTGATCGTCTCTTTGTTGATCCCCGCCAGTCGGGTGCCGGGCAATCGCATTTTCTGGGGCACTGTGGTGCCCTCGGGCCTGCTGGTGATCGCCGCCATCAGCCATGAACTCTGGCGGCGCCTCTGCCCCCTGGCCTTCGCCTCCCAGCTGGCCCACGCCCTGGGGCTGCAGCGCAGCCGGCCGGGCAAGGGCAACCGCCCCGAACTGGTGCTGATCAAGCCCGACTCCTGGCTGGGCCGCCACCATGTGCAGCTGCAGTGGAGCCTGCTGATCGCCGGCCTCTGCCTGCGCCTGCTGGGGGGCAACAGCGATCCGATCTGGCTGGCCGTCTGGCTTGTGGTCACTTTGCTGGCGGCGGTGGCCGTGGGCTGGGCCTTCGGCGGCAAGAGCTGGTGCCAGTACTTCTGCCCGATGGGGCCGGTGCAGACCGTGCTCACCGGTGTGCGCGG
>JBIIRU010000250.1:0-4239 GCA_044341355.1 Cyanobium sp.
AGCCCTCAAACCGGGGTTGGTCCGGGTCGGATTGCACGGCGATGAACTGCAGGCCTCCGGCCTGCTCCCGGGCTGCGGCAAAGGCGATCTGGGCTGCTGATGCTTCAGCCGCCTCCAGGCGGGCCAAACGCCAGCGGTCGTCCAATCCCGCCTCCAGCACCAGTTGGTCGTCCTCGATTTCCAGCCGCACCGGCTCCAGCCCGGCTAGCCAGCCGGCAATCGCCAGGGGGCGCCGTTGGCTGAACAGCCGTAGACCGGGGACGGGGGTGTCTGGGTTGATGCCCTCGGGTAAGGGCAGTAAACCGCTGAACCCGGCTTCCCAGTCGCTGGCATCTGCCAGGGCACCGGCGTTCAGGCTGGCCCAGCTCCAGCGGTCCCCCCGGGCGGCCTCCGGCAAGGCAATGGCCAGCGGCCGCAGGGGTTGGGGTGCGGGGGCGAGGGGGCCGGCCAGATACCCCTCCTGCTGGGGGTAAACGTCCCTTTCCCGCTGCCGCAGCCAATCCTGCAGGGCGTAGCAGCGGCGGGAGGCGACAAGCTCCATCCCCAGTCCATCGCTGGCCCTCTGCACCATCGCCCGCATCGAACCCCGCCAGCAGCGCAGGCGGCGCGGGGGGGCCAAGCCCTGCTCGCTGGCAACGGCCAAGGCGGTTTCGATGGACTCCCGCAGCCAGATCGAGTTGACACTGTCAGCGGGACAATCCCGCAGCCACCGGAAAGGGCTGGTGGTGGCGTTGGCGTCCGGGGTTGAGCAAATCAGCAGTTCCCAGCGTTTGCGGCCATCGCTCTCGAGAATGGGCCTGGAATAAAAATCAATTTCCCAGTCGGCCTCCTGGGAAAGGCTGGGGGCGGTGGAGCCAGGATTCATCCTGCGGATTGCTCCTGCTGACGGATCAAGGACCGCGCCCGGGTGGCCCGATCCTCAGCTTCGGCCATCACTTTCGCCTTTTCGACCAACAATTCACCGGGTTGGCCTTCCAGCAGGGCCGTGTTCAGCGCAATGCGACCCCGGCCAGGATCCACCTGGGTGACGAGGGCCTTGATCGACTCGCCCACCTCAAAGGCCTCGCGCAAATCCCTCAAGACGCCGCCGGTGACGCTGGATTGGTGCAACAGGCCACTGACGCCACCGAGGTCAATGAAGAAACCGTAGGGCTTGAGGGCCACCACCTTGCCCTCCACCAGTTGGCCCACCTCCAGCTGGGAGAAGCGGGCGGCCGTGGCGGCTTTCTTCTCAGAAAGCACCAGTTTGCGGGTCTCAGGATTGACCTCCAGGAAGGCCACCCCAATGGTCTTGCCCATCAGGGCTTCGTGCTGCTCGCCGTCTTGCAACTGGGAGCGGGGGATGAAGCCCCGCAGGCCCTCCAGATCACAGGTCACGCCACCACGGTTGAAGCCATTGATCTTGACCTGAACCACCTTGCCGTCCTTTTCCTGCTGGCGCAGCTTGTCCCAGCTTTGGCGCAGGGCCAGGGCCCGGGCGCTGATGGTGACCATGCCGTCGGCGTTCTGTTCCCGGGTTACCAGAACCTCGATCGGCAGACCTGCCGGAAAGCGTTCTTTGAGGTTGGTAATAACGCCTAGGCCACATTCCTTTTTGGGCATGAACCCGGGCGCCTTGCCGCCGATGTCCACGTAGACCCCATCGCTTTCAGTGCCGATGACCTTGCCTTGCACCACATCGCCGGTGGTGCCGACGGGTTCGTTCTCCTCCAGGGCGGCCAGGAAGGCTTCCTCATCAAAGTCAAAGTCATCCACGGTGCGGGATGGGGTTTTGACCACCTCTTTGACCACCTCTTTGACCACCGCGGCGGTCGCGCCCGCCGGGGGGGACTGGCGGCGACCCTGACTGGCCGGGCCGAGCAGGTCGGCCATGGTCAGCCCTTCCAGTTCGTCCGTCGAGAACAAATCTTCATCACCCCGAGGGGGCCGGCTGGGTGCCTGCGGCGGCGCCCCGGCGGCCACCAGTGGCACCGGCTTGGCTGCCGCCCCTGGCTCTGGCGCGCTGGTTTCCTGGCTCTTGATGGCGGGGATTTCCTCGCGCTTCAACATCACCACCTGGGGGGGGCGGCGCGGCGGCGCGGGATTGGGAGCCGTGGGGGCTTGGGCGGGAATCCGGGGCTGACGCGGCGCAGGCTTGCCAGTTCCGGTCATGGCCTCAGGGGGGCTTGGTGAACCGACACTGTAAGGACCCCCCTTGCCTGCCCCAGCTGATGTCCCCCGCCCCCGAGCGCCGGCTCGACTGCTTGCCATGGCCTGAAATCGCCCAGTTGGCCCAAAGAAAGGGCAGCACCGTGCTCTGGCCCCTGGGGGCTACGGAGCAACATGGCCCCCATCTGCCCCTGGGCACCGATGCCCTGTTTGCCGACCGGGTGGCCGATGCGGTGCTGGCCCGGCTGGATGGGGATTTGCCGATTGTGCGCTTGCCCTTGCAAAGCCTGGGGTTCTCCCCAGAGCATCGGGGTTTTCCAGGCACCATCAGCCTGCCGGCCCAGCTTTTGCTGAGCCTGGTGGAGGCGGTGGGCCGGGACCTGCAAGCCGCCGGCTTCCAACGGCTGGTGCTGCTGAATGCCCATGGGGGGCAGATCGCCCTGCTGGAAACGGCGGCCCGCCAGCTCCATGCCGCCTGCCCCGATCTGGGCGTGCTGCCTTGTTTTATCTGGAAGGGTCTGGAAGGCTTGGGGTCGTTGATTCCCGAGCCGGAGCGCAGCGAGGGGTTGCATGCCGGCTTGGCGGAGACCAGCTTAATGCTGCACCTCGCCCCCCAGCAGACCCGCGCCAGCCGCGAGCCAGATGGGCTGGGGGTCGAGGCGGCGGCCCCGCCGGGATGGAGCTTGGAGGGGGCCGCCCCCTGCGCCTGGCTGACGGCCGAGATCAGCCGCAGTGGCGTGATTGGCGATCCACGGGGGGCCTCCCCATCCCTAGGGGCTGATTTGTTTGAGCGACTGGTGGATGGCTGGTGGCTCCGGCTCGATGGCTTGCTGCGCAGTGAGTGGCCACCAATGGCAACCCGGAAGTGATTACAGTTACAGACTCAGCACCTACGAGCCCATGGCGATCCTCGAATCCAATTCTTCTGCCGCAGTGGCCAGCCGGGTTGATGGTGAGGAGCTGCCAGATTTCACAACGGCCCATTACAAGGATGCCTATAGCCGCATCAACGCCATCGTGATTGAGGGTGAACAGGAAGCCCATGACAACTACATTGCCATTGGCACCCTTCTGCCTGATCAGGCCGAGGAGCTGGGCCGACTGGCCCGCATGGAGATGAAGCACCTCAAGGGTTTCACCGCTTGTGGCGCCAATCTGGGGGTTAAAGCCGACATGGACTTTGCCCGGGAATTCTTTACGCCATTACGAGATAACTTTCAGGCAGCTCTGGCCGAGGACAAAGTGGTGACTTGCCTACTGATTCAATCATTATTAATTGAGGCTTTCGCCATATCCGCTTATCACATTTATATTCCCGTATCCGATCCCTTTGCCCGTAAAATCACCGAATCCGTAGTTCAAGACGAATACACCCACCTCAATTACGGCCAAGAGTGGCTCAAGGCCCATCTGCACGAGTGCCGTGAAGAGCTCCAGGCCGCCAACCGCGCCAATTTGCCCCACGTGAGGCGCATGTTGGATCGGGTCGCCGCCGACGCTGCCGCATTGGGCATGGCTAAGGAAGATTTAATCGAAGATTTTCTAATTGCCTACCAAGATTCCCTCACCCAAATTGGCTTTAGCTCAAAAGAAATTGCCCGCCTGGCCGCAGCCGCTTTAGTGGGCTGAGCCCCGCCTACTGAGGCCCCATGCGAGGATGAACGGCTGGCAACAGTTCTCCTGTCTCCAGCCGCCACACCCTTAAAAACTGCCCATGTTCGGCCTCATCGGTCACTCCACTAACCTTGAAGAGGCTCGCACCAAGGCCCGCTTGCTTGGCTATGAGGAGTACGCCAGAGGCGATCTGGAAATGTGGTGCAGCGCCCCACCCCAGCTGGTCGAACGCATCACTGTGACCAGCCCGACGGGCAAGCAAATTGAGGGGGCCTATATCGATTCAGTGTTTGTTCCTGAAATGCTCGGGCGCTTCAAAACCGCCCGCCGCAAGGTCCTCAATGCCATGGAACTGGCCCAGAAAAGTGGCCTCGATATCACCGCCTTGGGGGGGTTCACCTCGATCATTTTCGAGAATTTCAAACTGTTGCAACAGCAGCACATTCGCAACACCACCCTCGACTGGCAGCGTTTCAC
>JBIIRU010000251.1:0-4227 GCA_044341355.1 Cyanobium sp.
GAAACCGATGGTTACAATTACGCAGGCTAGTTAGTATGTCAGTGCCACATTTTTCTGGCAGCATTTGGTCGAGCATGAGCAGAGCCGGAGATCTTTCGGCCAGCGCGGCATCCAGGCTGCGGGGGTGGTGAAATGCTTGCAGCTGCCAATGCTGCCGCTGGCATTGTTCGGCGATCAGGCTGCAAAGGGCGATGTCGTCCTCAAGAATCCAGAGATCTAGGGGATCGGCCATGGAACCTTGGCATGGGTGAATGGGGGTCACAGCTGACCTTTCCCAGGGAACCTAAATTAGTCCTCGGTTTAGCTCCTATGGCATCTGGCCAGGCAAGATGGCTTTATCCGCTTCAACTGCCCTCAATGCTGTCGGTCCCCCCCCAAGCTCCCCGGTCCCCTGGGAGCGGTCGCCCTCGGAGCGAAGGATCGCGAGGACCTTGGTGGCGTTGGCTGGTATTCGGGCTTTGCTTCAGCCTTGGCTATGGCTTGACCCAGCGCCTGGGCCGGGTGGGGTCCTCTTCGGCGGCGAAGGGCGAGGTCCCCGCTTTTGCGGCTCAGGAATCACCTGGCACCCGATTGGGGGAGTTGCAAAAGCGCTTCGGGGCCGAGGGTAAATCCCTGGTCGGTGATCTGGACCGTCTGGTGGAGGAACGGCGCCAGGAGGGCCAACGCCAGGAGGAGGAGAGCCGCAGGGCCACCCAGGAACAGCTCAACCAGCAGCGTCAGGATGCCGACCAGAGGCAGACGGACAGGATCCGTCTGGAGGCCCTTAACAACGGTCCTGATCCAGCGGCCCCAAACCCCGAGCCAATCTTGCTGCCCCCCCCGACACCTGACCCCTCCTCGGCCCCAGAACCGGCGGCGATCACCTCGCCAGGGGCCGCCGCCAACCCGCCCTGATCTGCCACAGTCGGCAACATGATCAATCCTCGGAAATGAGCGCCCCCCAGTCCTTCCTACAGGCGGCCTTCAACCGTCTCAGTGCCAGGCTCGGCCATCGCCTGCTCGATTCGGCGGCCCAGCTGGCCGAACTGGCCCAACAGGCACCGGCACAGTTTCAGCAGGAATGGTCGTTGTTCTGGGAGGAGGTGGAAGCTGAGGCCCAGCGTCTGGAACGAGGAGGTCCCTTTGCAAGCAGCACCAAGGACGCTCCTGGCGCCGCTGGCTCCTCCTGGCCGTCTGCAGGCCCCCAGGACCAGCCGCCTTCCTCCTCTGACCCCCAAGTTCTCATTGATGCTCTGCGGGCTCGGGTGGCGCACCTCACCCAACGGCTTGAACAGGATCCTGGTCGTTCCTGATGCCGGAGCCTTCGCGCCCCCGATGGCCTCGATGGCACCTGGGTCGGCCCCTGCGCATTTGGCGTCTGGCCCTGACCCTGGTGGCTCGCCTGTGGTGGGACGGCCGCCGCTGGACCTATCCGGGGGGCATGACTGTTGCCAGACGGCTGGGGCGCCAGCGACGGCTGGCCCACTGGTTGACGGAACAGTTTCTCGAGCTTGGCTCGGCCTTCATCAAGTTGGGCCAGTTGCTTTCGGCTCGGCCCGATGTGTTGCCGGCCGATGTGGTGGAGGAATTGGCGCGGCTTCAGGACAATGTGCCTGCCTTTTCCTTCGCCGTCGTCGAAGCCATCATTCAGGAGGAGTTGGCGGAACGCTGCGTTGAGATCACCGACCTGGAGACCACACCTCTGGGATCGGCCAGCCTGGCCCAGGTGCATCGCGCCAGCTTGCGCAGTGGACGCCAGGTTGTTCTCAAGGTGCAGCGACCCGGTCTGGAGCGTCTGTTTCGGCTCGATCTGGAGGTATTGCAGCAGGTGGCGGCAGTGGTGGTCTGGTCCCAGCGGTATTTCCGCTGGGCCGGGGCCAGTGACTGGGTGGCGATGGCGCGGGAATGCCGGCGCGTGCTGTTGCGGGAGCTTGATTTCCGTCTGGAGGCCGAACATGCAGCCCGCTTTCGCCAGCAGTTTCTGGAGGATCCAGGGATTCGTATTCCCGCCGTTGTCTGGGAGCTGAGTTCGCGGCGGGTTCTCTGTCTCGATTATGTTCCCGGCATCAAGATCACCGATCGTTCGGCCCTGCTGCAGGCTGGCCTAGACCCCATCGCGATAGCTGAGAAGGGCGCCGCCAGCTATCTGCAGCAGCTCGTGCGATTCGGTTTTTTTCATGCCGATCCCCATCCCGGCAATTTGGCAGTGGCCGCCGACGGGGCACTCATTTATTACGACTTCGGCATGATGGGCCAGATCTCCGAACGCCTGCGATTGCGCCTCGGTCGCATGGTGAAGGCGGCCGTATCTAGGGATGCGGTGTCCCTGGTGGAGGAATTGCAGCAAGCTGGGGTGCTGGCGCTGGGGATTGATCAGGGACCCGTGCGTCGCTTGGTGCGTCTGATGCTCCAAGAGGCCCTGACCCCTCCCTTCAGTGCTGACCTGATCAGCCGCCTTTCCGGCGACCTTTATGACCTGGTTTATGGACAGCCGTTTCGGTTGCCAGCCGACCTGATTTTTGTGATGCGGGCCCTTTCCACCTTCGAGGGCGTCGGCAAAAGCCTCGATCCGGGCTTTAATCTCGTGGCGATTGCCCGACCGTACCTGCTGCCCCTTATGACTTCCAGCGGCAACGGCCCCAGCGAACTCATCAATGAGATCACCCGACAGGCTGCGGATGTGGGCACGCGGGCCCTGGGCATTCCCCGGCGGCTCGATGAAAGTCTTTCCCGAATCGAGCAGGGCGATCTGCAGGTGCAGATCCGCGCTGGTGAAACCGATCGCCTATTGCGTCGCCTGGCCCTGACCCAACAGATCAGTGGCCAGGCATTTTTGCTGGGGGGCCTGGCCGTGGCGACGGCCTTGATGGTGGCCAGTCAACGGCCCATTTACGGAGCGGTGCCGGCCGCCTTGACCCTGCCGGTTGGATGGGGCTGGCTGAAATTACAGGCGCGCCTTAAGCGAGACAGTCGCCTCGACAATCTCCCTGGGGTTTAGGCCCCCGCCAAATAAAAGGAAGGGGGCCTCAATCCTCAAGCGGCTAGGGACACTTTTGATCCAGTGATTGTCAGGCGATAGTAGGGGCAGAGGGCAGGGGCTTGGCTGCCGCATCAGGCTCAATCTTGGCGTCAGGGGTGAGACGATCGACTAGCTCGGGAAGTTTGGTGGCGATGTAATCCGAGGCTTGTTTGGTATCGACTCCTAGCTTGATAGCAAGGTCGTGGATTGGACCACTGCCCAGAATCTTGTCAATTTGATCGGGGTTGATCAGGGAATTTTCCCCCGTACCCACCCAGCTGGCAAACAAATCGTTGGCTCCGCCGTTCTGAAACTTTTGAGCCAGCCCTGAGAGGCCACCGTTGGTTTTGAAGAAATCGTTGAGGGCCTGAGCCTTGTCGCCGGCGACGGAACTAACCACACCGCTGATCAGCTCATCAATTAGGGCCATGAAATCGGCAGCATTGCTGCTTAGAATCGACTTACTCAGCATATCGGCTAGTTGCTCCCTGGGGAGCAGGGCCATAGCACTTGATCAAAGTTTGGCAAGAATGTGTTGGGCCGTGCGAAAGGCCAGGGTTAGGGCCGTGTAACTGGGGTTGGACGAACTGCCAGTCGGCAAAACGGAGGTGACAGCTATATATAAATTTCCACAATCGGGCGGACCATGCCATAGCTTTCAATCGCTTTGCGGTATCGGCCAGCCTGCTGCCGGATCGAGGCCAAGCTGGGGGCGAGATCCAAAGCTCAAAGCCCTGAAAGGCAGGGCTTGTCCCGCTGCAGATGTCGGATTGATGCTCAATGAAATTGGCGGAATCGGCGAAATCGATGCATATCGTTCAGGACCCGACGGCAGGTTGTTGCTGCTGGCGCAGCAGGGTTTCAACTGCGGTTCGCGGGCCTCAAGCCTTTCGAGCTGGGCCGCAGGGTGTTTGCAACGACTCGATTGGATTCAGGCCTTGCCGCGGGGGCCCCGGTCATCGCTGCCGGCGTAGATGGCCTGGGTTCCCAGTTCGTCTTCAATGCGCAGGAGTTGGTTGTACTTAGCCACCCGGTCACTGCGGCTGAGCGAGCCGGTCTTGATCTGGCCGGCGCGGGTGGCTACCGCCAGGTCGGCAATCGTTACGTCTTCGGTTTCGCCGCTGCGGTGGCTGATGACACTGGTGTACCCGGCTCGCCCGGCAAGATCGATGGCTTGCAGTGTTTCGGTTAGCGATCCAATTTGATTCACCTTGATCAGAATCGAATTG
>JBIIRU010000252.1:0-4220 GCA_044341355.1 Cyanobium sp.
GAAACTCTTTGTTGCTCATCCCAGAAACCTCGTTGGCCCACTGTCGCAATCAGATCTGATTGAGTAATTATAGCCTTGATTCCGCCGGAATCAAGTCCACTTAGCAATTTTCGAGGTGCCCTTAACTCATTTTGGTCTTTTCCAACCACCATCGACCCGTAACAAGTCAACCAATGGCACGGTTCAACAGGTCCAAGCAGCTCGGGCGCCGAGGGGTGTTTTTTTATTCCGGCACGGACAGCAATTCAGGTAAAGCAGTTTTTTCCTGGTGGGTTGTAGCCACTATCGGCCTGCTGGTGGTCGCTGTAGCAATTCTGCTTTTCAACCAGCAACATTCAGGTGATGGCGTCAAAATCCGCCGCGAATTACGCAAGTTCTAAACCCATTCAAAGCTGGCTTGACAGATATCTCAGTCCATGACAACTAGCTGTTTGCTGAAATGGGACTGACTATCTTGATAGTTACGGTATCAAAAAGCCCCCCATGCCCTCCGGAGCAACTTTCAACACCCCCGACGACGAGACGGACGCCGATCTGCTCAATCAGCGAGCGGCCGAAGATGGCCAACTGCGGGGACTCAGCCAGGCGGAAGGCATCATCATGATCGTGCTTGGGATTCTGGCCCTGAGCTTCCCCGTGGTGGCCTCGGCCTCTGTCACCGTGATGGTAGCGATTGCCTTTTTGCTGGCGGGCATCTTGGGCTGGATCGACATCTTTGTGCGGGCCAAACGGCTAGGGCGCTGGTACTGCTTCTGGCGTCTGGTGGTCTCGACCCTGTTGTTGGTAACCGGCATATGGATGGTGATTCAGTTCAAATCGGGTGCGGTACCTGCTGCGATGCAGATCAAGGCGCTGGCTTCGGCGATTGGCCTGGTATTCCTGGCCGAAGGCGCCGTGACGGCCTTCGTTTCGCTCAGCAATCGCGCCAGGCGGGGCTGGGGTTGGGGACTCGCCAATGGCCTCGTAACTTTGGCTCTTGGTTTCCTAATCCTGACGATGGGCCCGGCCGGCATGCTTTCAGTGATCGGACTGCTTGTAGGGGTGAGTTTCCTGTTCAGTGGATTCGACTTGCTGGGCTTCAGTAGCCGTTTGCATTCGCGTCAGGATTGAAACGGCCGAGCAGCGGGAATGGCCCATGAGAAGGGGCCTCAGCCGGTGGGTAGTAGCTTTTGGAACAGCTCCTTATCGCGAACACAGATCGCGAATACAGCCCCGAGGCCATGTCAAGTAATTTTTAACTTTTTAATTGAATATAACCAATTGAGAATACCATCATTTGGATCTTTGAGAACAAATTCTTGACCCTTACTAGCTGTAACCAGATCGACATTGGGAGGATCTTTCTGAATGCCTGAAGGCTTGACATGGGAGATTTTTACCTCTCTGAAGTCTTGCGGGAGTTCCCAAATTGACTTCTTAAAATTATTCTTAGATAACCTAAGAGACTGATCATAGCGAAACGTACCATAATTCTTGCCGATATAAATGGTATTTTTATATTTATAGAGCTGTCGATTTTGAATATGAGGATGGTTCGTTAAGGATGGATTGGCCTTGAGCAATTGATCCTCAATATCAGATTGATTTGGGTTAATATCAATAAGGCCATCGACCTCCAAGAAGCCCCAGATGGCATGAAACGGATGCATCATCGCATGATGTTTCAGCTTGTCATCCTCGAAATAACATTCGCAAAAAGTCCCAAAAAATAAGAAAATGTCTCCTTTCGAAATCTGGTTTATTTTGAGATGTCCCAAAGCTGCCCCCGACTGACCAAATGCACCGAGTGATGCTTTCTCTGGCAGCAGAGATTGGATCATTGGATCAAAATGAAAATTATCACCGTACTAATCCCAGTTATATTTTAAGTCTGATAGCAGCTTGGTAAGCTTGTGTCCCTTGAAACTCAGCTCATCAGCACGGTGACCTTTTTCTGGCGATTTAACTGGAATCGGAAACGAAAGCATCTCCCTGGAGCTGGGCCAGATAACTGAGGGGATACCACCATACTGATCATCAAAGCCTTTTCTACTGAATACAATATTCACATGAATTAAATAAAGTTAATAGCATCTAACTGTCTACTTCGCAGGTTGCCAAGAGCTTGACTTAAATTGTATCGCATGGTCAAGCCAGCTGACCAAGTTCAAGGTCAACGTGCGGCTGGATGCGTAACCATCGAAGCTCAGCTTCAGGCCGGTAAGAGGGTCCGACGCCGAACAGCACCCAGATCGGCGCGGACACCCCAATTTTGGTCAAGCCGAGGCGCCCCATCTCTTGCGTGTTTAGGACCATGGTGGGGGCTTAGCGGTGCTGGGAGGGGCGCTCAGCTAAGTTCCCCAATTGGCATACCCCACGCTCCAATGTCCGATTCCCTCCCCCTGCTGCTGCGCGCCGCCCGAGGGGAGCAGGTGGAGCGGCCACCGGTCTGGATGATGCGCCAGGCGGGTCGTTATATGAAGGTGTACCGGGATCTGCGCGACCGCCATCCGGGGTTCCGCGAACGCTCGGAGAACCCGGATCTCTCCTATGAGATCTCGATGCAGCCCTTCCGGGCCTTCGCCCCCGATGGCGTCATCCTCTTCTCCGACATCCTGACGCCCCTGCCGGGCATGGGTATCGACTTCGACATCATCGAAAGCAAGGGCCCGATCATCGAGCCCGCCATCCGCAGCCAGGCCCAGGTGGATGCCCTGCGGCCCCTCAATCCCGCCGAGGCCCTGCCCTTTGTGGGCGAAGTGCTGGGCCGCCTGCGGGCCGATGTGGGCAACGCCGCCGCGGTGCTTGGTTTTGTTGGTGCGCCCTGGACCCTGGCGGCCTACGCCGTCGAGGGCAAGAGCTCCAAGACCTATTCGGTAATCAAGGCCATGGCCTTCCAGGAGCCGGCGCTGCTACACCAACTGCTGGCGCACTTGGCCGATTCGATCGCCACCTACGTGCGCTTTCAAATCGACTCCGGCGCCCAGGTGGTGCAACTGTTTGATTCCTGGGCCGGCCAGCTCAGTCCCATCGATTACGACGAGTTTGCGGCCCCATACCAGAAACGCATCATCGACCAGGTGAAGGCCACCCACCCCGATACGCCGTTAATTCTCTATATCTCTGGCAGTGCCGGTGTGCTCGAGCGCATGGCTAAAACCGGGGTTGATTTCATCTCCCTCGACTGGACGGTTGACATGGCCGATGGCTGTGCCCGGCTGCCCCAGCACCTGGGGGTGCAGGGGAATGTGGATCCGGGCCTGCTATTCGGAACGCCGGCGGCGATCCGCGAGCGCATCCTCGATACGGTGCGCAAGGCCCGGGGCCGGCGCCACATCCTCAACCTCGGCCACGGCATTTTGCCCGGCACGCCCGAGGACAACGCCCGCGTCTTCTTTGAGACCGGCAAGTCCGTCACCAGCCTGTTAGGAGCAGCCGTTTGAGCGCCGCCCCCAGGGCCGGTAGCCCCAGGGCCAATGGCCCCAGCGGGGCCCATGCCTCACCGGCGCGCATCTTGATAACCGGGGCCAGTGGTTGCGTCGGCCAATACCTGGCCGAAACCTTGCTGCGCCACAGCAATGCTGAGTTGCTACTGCTGCTGCGGGATCCCGCCAAGCTGACGGCGGTGCCAGCCGACCACCCCCGCATCCAGCTGCTGGTGGGCGACCTGCGCGATCTTGAACCCCATGCCGCCGCCATCGCCAGCGCCACGAGGGTGATCCATACCGCCACCGCCTGGGGCGATCCGCAGCGGGCCTACCAGGTGAATGTGGTGGCGGTCAAAAGACTATTGCAGTTGCTGGATCCCCAGCGGATCGAGCAGATCATCTATTTCTCCACCGCTTCGATTCTCGATCGCAATTTGCAGTTACTGCCCGAGGCTATGGCCTACGGCACCGAATACATCCAGACCAAGGCCCAGTGCCTCCAAGATCTGGAGGCCCATCCCCTGGCAGAGCGCATCGTGGCGGTGTTTCCCACCCTCGTCTTCGGCGGCCGGGTGCTGCCTGGGGATCCCCACCCCACCAGCTACCTCACCGCCGGGGTCAAAGAGGCGATTCCCTGGCTGTGGCTGGCCAAGTGGCTGCGCACCGACGCCAACTTCCACTTCATTCACGCCGCCGACATCGCCACGGTCTGCGCCCATCTAGCCACCCAACCCCACCGGCCCAATCCGGAGCGCAACCAGGGGGCGGTGCGGCGACTGGTGCTGGGCCAGGCACCGATCAGCATCAACCGCA
>JBIIRU010000253.1:0-4206 GCA_044341355.1 Cyanobium sp.
AAACTAGCCGCCAAGGAAGCCGAGCTCACCGGGGCCCACAGTGGCAAGACCCTGCTACGGGAAGAGGTCACCGAGGATGATATCGCCGAAGTTATCGCCAAGTGGACAGGCATTCCGGTGAGCAAGTTGGTGCAGTCGGAGATGGAGAAACTGCTCCATCTCGAAGACGAACTGCATACACGGGTGATTGGTCAGCAGCAGGCAGTTACAGCGGTGGCCGATGCCATCCAGCGCTCCCGGGCGGGGCTGTCCGATCCGAATCGGCCGATTGCCTCCTTCCTGTTCCTGGGCCCCACCGGTGTGGGCAAGACCGAGCTTTCCAAAGCCCTGGCCGCCCAGCTCTTTGACAGCGAGGAAGCGATGGTGCGCATCGACATGAGCGAATACATGGAGAAGCACGCCGTCAGCCGCCTGATCGGAGCGCCTCCGGGCTATGTGGGCTACGAGGAAGGCGGACAGCTCACCGAAGCGGTGCGGCGCCGTCCCTACGCGGTGATCCTCTTTGATGAGGTCGAGAAGGCCCACCCCGATGTCTTCAATGTCATGTTGCAGATCCTTGATGACGGTCGCGTCACCGATGGCCAAGGTCGCACGGTCGATTTCACCAACACGATCTTGATTCTCACCAGCAATATCGGCAGCGCTTCGATTCTCGATCTCGCCGGTGATCCAGCCCGCCACGGCGAAATGGAACGGCGGGTCAATGAAGCCCTGCGGGCCCATTTCCGCCCCGAATTCCTCAACCGGCTCGATGAATCGATCATCTTCCACAGCCTCAAACAGGAGGAACTGCGCCAGATCGTCGATCTGCAGGTGAAGCGCCTGGCCCAGCGCCTGGAGGACAGAAAACTAGGCCTCAATCTGGATGCCGCGGCCCTCGACTGGCTGGCTGCCGTGGGCTACGACCCCGTTTATGGGGCCCGTCCCCTCAAGCGCGCCATCCAGAAGGAGCTGGAAACCCCGATCGCCAAGGCGATCCTCGCCGGCACCTTCCCGATGGGCAGCACCATCGCAGTCGATGTCGAATCCGAGCGTTTGCGCTTCCGTCAGGCCGAGGTGGCCAAACCACCTTCCCCAGAGGCGGTGCTGGTCTGAAGGCAGGCAGCCCAGGGCAAATGGCTTAGCTCCAAGGGGCCCCGACCGGGGGCCCTTTTTTGGGTCTTGGCCTCAGGCCAAGGGTCCCAGGGGCTTGTATTCCTGCCCCGGGGCCAGCACGGGTCGGCGGGGGGCGAGGTTACCGAAATGTTCGCGGGCATTGGCGAGGATCTGGGCTTCGCTGGGATGGGCCATCGACAGACTGTCGATGCCAACGATGCGATCGAGCAGATCGGGGCGGTGCTGCTGGAGGTAATCCAGCAGCACCAGGCGCATGTCGCTTTCGCCGCTGCCGTGGCCCAGCAGCAGCACCCCATCGGCAGCGGCCATCGCCGCCACGATCTGGGCTAGATATTCACTATCAATCGGCACCCGTTGGCCGGCCTCGTCCCGATCGTGACGATGGGTGAGGGATTCGCGGCCGGCCCAGCCACCATGGGGCTTGAGCACCGCATGCTCGACCTGATCGCCCTCCAGCTGCAAAACATCGGTGTGGTGGTGGTCGAGATGCAGAACCAACCGGTGACTCTGGTCGCCCCGGGGGGAAGCTGCCTCGGGCTCGGGATGCTCGGCTGTGACCCCAGCCTCCTGGAGCAGATGGCGGACGCGCAACATGGCTTCGCTGTCGAGATCGGGGGATTGGATGCCGCAACCGAGTCGAATCCAGGTTTCCTGGCCGCCTGGCATGACGATCTTCAGACGTCGGCCATCTAGATCACTGACCTCGGCGCCCAGCGCCCTCAACAGTGCCTCCACCTTGGACACCCGCACGCCGTGTTGCAGGGGGTGGGCGTAGAGGGCCGCCAAGGTGCGCAAATGGTGGCGTTGCATCGAAAGGGGTGAAGCGGCTGACTTGACCCTATCCAGCTATGCAAAGGAGATCGTCTGTACTTAACGATCAAATGTGACTCTTTTTGCTTGGCTTGCGTCCATTTGCATTTACTCATTCAACTTTTAAAACATCCACCGGCCCCTCGCCAAGCCGGTTGAGTTCGTCAGCAGCCCGCAGGGCTGCCTCGTGGGTGTGGAACAGATAGGCCCCGTCGGAGTCCTCCACCTCGACCACGCCTTGGTGGACTTGCTCTATGGCCAAATAACGGCCGCTGGCGAGGCGCTTGAGGGCATAGCGCTCAGCTTGGGTGCAATCCATCGGGTGAGCAGGATCGATTTCCGGGGACCAGAAGTGCTGCATGGGAAGACCTTGTTACTTGAATTCTTACAGCAAACAACAAAACTTAGGGCCAAGCAGCCTCGGCCCGCTTGCGTGATCAAACCAGACTTCAAGCCCGTTGGCTGTGGGGGCAGACTGACTGAGAGAATCTGTGCTGCCTACGCCCTTGTGTGCGGATGTACACCGATTGGTCCTCCGTCATCCTGCTGCTGCTCACAGCGGTCCCCCTCGCCGTGGTGGTCGGCGTGACCGGTTTCTTCATCTGGAAGCAGCAGGGGAGGAAACGGGCCTGATCAAGGAAAAGACCAATCCCTTGCCGCTGGGCGGCACTCCTTGGCCCAGGCAGACAAGGCAAGTGCGGTAGCTCTCGCTGTTCTTGCGCAAGATGCCGCTGCCACCGCAGTGCTGACAGGGCTTACCGGCAACGGTTTGGCCCTGGTGCTGGGAAACGATTGCCGCGGCCGCTGGGCCGGCGCCGTTGGCCGCTTGGCCCATGGCTTGATTCACAGCTTGGGGCTCTGGAGATTGGTTCGTGTGCATCCGAACACTGTGCCCCCAAATCATGGCCTCAAATCAGAAATCTTTCTGCAGAGTTGCGATCTGGTAGCCATGGCGTCAGCCGAAGATACGGCTGACGTCAATTTCCTGCAAAAGTTCGTTACTGGAAAGCCGGCTGCCCTCCGGCACCAGGCCAGCGCTGGCTGCCAGCAAGCCGATCACCCCAGGGGCGTCCAGGCCCTGGGCCCGCAGCCCGGCTATGCCTGCCGATCCTTCCCGCTTGCTGAGGCGTTGGCCCTGTTTGTCATGCCAAAGGGGCACATGGCCGTAGCGGGGCGGGGCATGGCCCAACAACCCCATCACGGCCACCTGGGCGCCGGTGGAGGACCAAAGATCAGCGCCCCGCACCACATCACTGATGCCGAGGGCCAGTTCATCCACAGCGGTGGCCAAGTGATAAGAGATCAGTCCATCGGCACGGCGCAGCACGAGATCCCCGACCTGATGGATGCCATCCATGCAGCCTTCCGCAGCCACTCGCTCCTGCCAGCAGAGGGTGGTGGCGGGCAGTCGCAAGCGCCAACTGGGCAGCCGCTGGTTCTGGGGGCCCCACAGGGGCGTGAGCCCACGGCAAAAGCCCGGATAGACGCTGAGGCGGCCATGGGGGGCTGAAATATCTGCCAACAGGCGGCGGCTGCAGCGGCAGGGGTAAAGGAAGCCATCGCGCCGGAGCGCCGAAAGCACGCTGGCGTAGAGACCACGGCGCTGGCCCTGGAAGACCGGCGGTCCATCCCAGGTCATTCCCAGCCACTGGAGATCTTCAAGTATGGAATCGGTTGCTCCGGCGCGGTTGCGGGGGCTGTCGAGGTCGTCAATACGTAGCAACCACTGGCCGCCTTGGCTGCGAGCGTCAAGCCAGCTGACCAGGGCGGTGCGGAGGTTGCCGAGATGCAGGGGCCCGGTCGGAGAAGGGGCAAACCGACCTCGGTAGCCCCCCACTCTGCGTTTAACGCCTTGCTGGAGCAAGGCCTGCAGGTGATCCGGCAGGCGCAGGGAGTGGCTGATCAGCCTTGAACACGATCCTTGAACAGCTTGCCGGCGGTGAAGGCGGGCACGCGCTTGGCGGGGATCTTGATCTTTTCGCCAGTCTTGGGATTCAGACCTTGACGGGCGGAGCGCTCGCGGGGCTCGAAGGAGCCGAAGCCCAGGATCGAGACTTTTTTGCCTTCGACCACCGAATCAACGATGGTTTCGATGGCGGCGTCGACGACCATCGAAACATCAGTTTTGGTGAGTTCGGTGCGGGCGGCAACGAGATTAACGAGGTCAGCTTTGTTCATTGGTTGGGGGGGGCCTCCAGATTGGCGATCGAGGGAACCAGTGATGAGGCGAGCCGATCCCGGGACCGACCGCCGAGGCAACGGGCGCGCCAATCGTATGGG
>JBIIRU010000286.1:0-3697 GCA_044341355.1 Cyanobium sp.
GCGGGGCTCCTCCGATCCGGATGCCAACTCCAATGTGGCCAAGGTGACCCGCCTGTTGGTGGAGGGTCTGGGTTTTGGCTGGGGCGAAACGTTGTATTCAGGGGTGACTTTTCCCCTGGTGGAACCGGGCTTGCGCCATCTGGTGCGCCTGGGCTTTCGCCGCATCGTCGTCTTCCCCTATTTCCTGTTCTCCGGGGTGTTGGTCAGTCGCATCGTCCAGCACAGCCAACTGGTGGCGGCGGACCATCCCGAGGTGGAATTTGTGCAGGCCAGCTACCTGGGCGACCATCCCCAGGTGCTGCAAACCTTCGTCCAGAGGGTCGAAGAGGTGCTGTTGGGTGAGACGGCGATGAATTGCGGCCTTTGCAAGTACCGCGACCAGGTGCTGGGCTTTGAGCAGGAGGTGGGCCGGGCCCAGCACAGCCATCACCACCATGTCGAGGGCTTGGTGGAGAGCTGCACCCTTTGTGAACGCGAATGCACCGGGGCCTGCCAAAGCGATGGCGTGCCGCTGACACTCGTCGGTGACGGGCAACACAGCCACGAGCATCACGAGCATCACGCCCACCATCACCCCCCCTATCCCCACGCCAACCACCCCCTGGGTCCCCTCAGCCTCAAGCGAGCGGAGCCAGGCTGAGAGGCCTTGACAAGTGCCTTGCCGCAGGCCTGAACAGACCCCAGCGGAGGTCTTGAACAGTGATCAGCATGTCTCGCTTCGGCTCGATTTCGGCCAGGGCAACCAGCATTAGTTTTGCTAATCCATCGGCGATTTCCCCAGAAGGGGGTGTTTTTCCCCCGTTTTCAAGGGGATTTTCCACAGAAAGAGGCTTATTGGGCTTGTGGCTGCGTTGTGTTGGGGAAAGCTGCGGATTGCTCATTTGCCTCTTGACAGTCCCCGGTCGCCCCTCTTCTTAACCACCGGCCAGCGGCCGTACAACCCCTGAAACCAGCTGGAGACGCCAGTCTCAAACCGTTTCGGGCCAGCGGCGGCTGTTCATAGCCTCCCTTTCAAAAACGGCGATTAAAAAGACAATAAAAAGCGGGGTAATATCCCCCGCTTGAGTTCTCCCTTGCCCGACCCTTTTAGGTCGCCTTTTGAGTATGAACCGCAACGCCAGGGCAATCTGTGTTGATTGACACCACTTGGCAAACCAGGGCTCAGGCCAGTCCCTGGTCGCCCTGCCGCAGGCGCTGGGCCGCCGCCGCACAGGCCCGCCAGGTGAGGGCCATGGTGGTGAGGGTGGGACTTTGCCAACCGGAGCTGGGCCAGCAGGCCCCGTCGGTCACCAGCACATTGCTGGCCCGCCAGCACTGGTTCCAGGGGTTGAGCACCCCACCTGCCTCCGTGGTGGCCATGGGGGCGCCGCCCATTTCGTGGATGTAATAACCAGCAGGGGCGGCCGCCGCCGCTGTGGCGACGGCGCGGTGCAGCAGCGGTTCGACCAGGGGGACAACGAAAAGGTCTTCGATTGGCTGCAGGCTGCCCCCTGCGGCCCGCACCACCGTTTGCATGCGTGCCTGCATGTGGCGCACCATCGCCTGTTCATTGGGGCCCCAGCGGCAGGTGATGCGCGGCACCGGCAGCCCCCAGGCATCGCCGGGCCCGCCAGCCAGCGTCACCTGGTTGTCGGGGTTGGCGAGCACTTCGCCGTGGCCGATCAAAAAGCCCACCGCCTCCCCGGGCCGGCGCCGCAGCAGGCGGGGCGGATCGAAGCGTTGCAGGGCCGCCCAGAGGCCGTAGCCGCGCTCGAAGTCGCGCTGGGGCTCGCCGGCGGCCCAGCAATTGGGCACAAAGCAGCTGCCTGCCCCCGATAGTTCCGCCTCATGCTCGGGTGTGTCGATGCCGGGAATGCTGAAGAAACGGCTGCAGGAGATGTGGTCCATCAAGCCACGGCCCAGCTGGGCGGAGGGATCGATCAAGCCCCGCTCCTGCTGGCCCTCACTGGAGTGCAGCAGCAAGCGCAGCGATTCAATCGTCGAGGCGCAGAGCACCACGATTGTGGCCCGCAGCAGCTGGCGTTGGCCGCTGCGGGCGTCGAGGGCGACGACCCCCTCGGCCCGCTGCTGCTGGCGATCCATCTGCAGGTGGCTGACGATGGTGTCAGTGCGCAGGGCCACCCGGCCGGTGGCCAGGGCCCGGGCCAAGGTGACCCCCTGGGCGCTGGAGCGCGGCCAGGGCCCGTCCTGGGCCGGACGATGCAGGCGAAAACCGCGGGAGTGGATCAGCGGCAGCCCCAGCTCCCGGGCCAGGGCCGCCTGCAGATGGCGTTCGCCCGGTGTGAAGGGCAAGGGGGGTAGGTAGTGGCCGTCGGGGAGGGTGCTGAGGCCATCGGCCTGGCCATGGACCCCCAGCAAAGTTTCCAGCCGCGTGTAGTAGGGGTCGAGGTCGGCGTGCCTGAGCGGCCAGGAGGGGCCCCGGCCATCCCGTTCGCCGGCCTTGAATTCGTGGTCGGATAGCCGCAGGGTGATGCCGCCCCAGGTGAGGCTGCGACCCCCCACCTGGCGGCCCCGGCTCCACAGAAAAGGGGCGTCAGCCGGGGTGGTGTATGGATGCAGGCGCTCATCAACGAAGAGCTCGGGGTTGTGTTTCCAGAAACCCGGGTGCTGGGCCTGCAACCGGCTGCGGCCACTGCTGAGAAAGGCCAGCCGCCGCAGACTGTTGAGGGGTTCTGCCCCCCGGGCCCGCTGCGGGCTCAGTTGGGGTCCGGCCTCCAGCACCAGCACCCTCATGCCCGCCTCGGCCAGCACCATGGCGGCCACGCTGCCACTGGCACCGCAGCCCACCACCAGCGCATCCCAGGGGCCATCAAGGGTGGGGTCCAGGGCCATGGGCGAGGGTCAGGGGCGGCAACGGGACTGGCGGGCCAAACAAAAGCCCTGGTACTCAAAGAGCGCCAGGGCTGATGCGGTTGCAAGTGGTGGCGGGGGCGAGATTTGAACTCGCGACCTTCGGGTTATGAGCCCGACGAGCTACCAGACTGCTCTACCCCGCGGTGTTTAACAACACTACCAGCCCGAGGTCACCCCCCTGGTTGGGCGGCCCTTCAGCGCATCTCCCCCAGCACCTCCAGCCGCAGGTGGGGGGCTGGCCGCAAGAAGCGCTGGTCCAGTTCTTCCAGGGACATGGGCGTCAGCCATTCGAGTTTCTGCAGCAAATGCAGGGCCACGGCGTGTTTGGCCCGGCTGGCACCGTCTTCCACCTTGATGGCCACCCCCAAGCCTTCACCCACCCGGCTGAGGCATTGGATGCCCTCGGCGCCGCCCTTGCTGATCACCTGGCCGTGGCCACTGCGCATCAGCTCGGTGTCAAAGCGACCCTCCCCCGCCACCAGTTCGGGGTGGGCCAGCATCGCCCGGCCCAACTGTTCGAGATCGGCATGGGTGCCGGCACCGAGGTGGGCAAAGGTGAGGGCCATCTGGGCCAATTGCAGTTGCAGGGTTGGGGCACCGCAGTCGTCGGGGGCGCTGACCAGCTCGGCGGCGGGGATCGCCAGCAATTCACCGATGCGTTTGAGCACCTCCTGTTGCACGGGGTGGTCGATTTGTAGATAGCTCTCGAGGGGCCAGTGCAGCTGGCGGCAGGTGGCCAGAAAAGCGGCGTGCTTGCCGGAGCAGTTGTGCTCCAGGGGGCTGGTGGCGCCTGCGGGGACGGGGCATTGCAGCTGGGAGGTTTCCAGCTCGGCTCCCCAGAGCA
>JBIIRU010000254.1:0-4184 GCA_044341355.1 Cyanobium sp.
GCGAGCTTCCCGCCTTCCTGCCAACCGTGCCTGCCGCCGTCGCTGCCTGAACCAGTTGTCCAGCAACTGGCGCCCCTCCTCTGCCAGCACCCCGCCCTGGACCCGCATCCCATGGTGGGCACTTGGATGGTTGGCGAGATCCAGGCAACTCCCAAGGGCGCCGCGCTTCGAATCAGTTGCCCCATAGACCACCTGCCCCATCCTGGCTTGAACCAAGGCACCAGCGCACATTGGGCAGGGTTCAAGGGTCACCAATAGGCTGCAATCGTTGAAGCGCCAGTCGCTCCGCAGGCCAGCCGCCTGCCTGAGCGCCACCAGCTCGGCATGACCCAGGGGATCCTGTTGGCGATGGCGCACGTTGCTGCCCCAGCCGATGGCCATTCCCCTTTCATCGAGAATCACCGCCGCCACCGGCACTTCCCCCTCCATCCCCACCCGCTGGGCGAGGCGCAGCAGGCGACCCATCCAGAGGTTGTGGTCAATTCCCTCATCCATAACCTAAATGCCCTCCTTGGTGATGTGAATCCATTTTTTGCTGCGCTGGCCGACGCCAGGCACAATGGCAGCACGAAAGAATTCCGTCGTTGGCCAGTGCGCCCCCTTTCCAGCGGCAGACTGAGCCGCTGATCGCCCTTTCCCCTTTCGCTGATCCCGACGAGGTCGATCCGGCGCTGGAGGATTTTTTACATCGTGCCTCCAGCCTGCTCTGCGGTTGGTTGGGACGCAGCAGCAAAGGCACGCCCCTGCCAGGCCTCAGCGCTATGCCTGCGATTGAACCGGAAGGGGTGGGACTTTCCCCTGACCGGCTTCTTGCTGACCTGCAAATGGTGATGGAGGGCGCCTACAACCCCAGCCATCCCGGTGCCCTCGCCCACCTGGATCCCCCCCCCTTGGTGGCTGGCCTAGCGGCCGAATTGATCTGCGCGGGCCTCAATAACAATCTTTTGGCCGAAGAGCTCTCTCCCAGCCTCAGCCGTCTGGAGAGAAGTCTCTGTAGCTGGTTGGCCGGGCAGATCGGCATGCCGGCCAGTGCTGGTGGGGTGGCGGCTAGTGGCGGCACTCTGAGCAATCTGATGGCCCTAGTGGTGGCCCGCCAACGGGCCGGTCTGGCCACCAACAGTGATGGGGTGGTGCTCTGCAGCGACGATGCCCATCTCTCGTTGCTCAAGGCCCTGACAGTGATGGGTCTGCCCCCGCAGGCGCTCATCCGGTTGCCGGTGGATCAGGAGGGGTCGATGGAGCCGATGGCCCTCGAGGAGACCTTGCAGGCCCTCGCCCACCAGGGCCGTCCCGTCATTGCCGTGGTGGCTACGGCCGGCACCACGGTGCGGGGCGCCGTGGATCCGCTGGGCCCCATCGCCAACCTCTGCCAACGTTTTGGCCATTGGCTCCATGTCGATGGGGCCATCGGGGCGGTGTTTGCCCTCGCCGACCACCCCTTGTCGGCGCTGGAGGGTCTGGGCCAGGCCGATTCGATCACGGTGAACCCCCAGAAGCTGTTGGGTATTCCCAAGACATCCTCCTTACTGCTGCTCGCCGATCCTTCGCTGTTGAAGGCCACCTTCGCTACCGGTTTGCCTTACATGGAGCCCAGTTCGGGCCTTGGCCATGGGGGGGAAGAGGGTCTGCAGGGGACCCGTTCGGCTGAGATCCTGAAATTGTGGCTTGGGCTGCGCCACCTTGGCCAGGCCGGCATCGAGTCCTTGCTACAGGGGGCGCTGGCGCGGCGGCGGCGGCTGCAGGAATTGCTGAGCGTTGATGAGCGACTGGTGCTGCGCAGCGGCTCCCTCCATCTGCTCGCTTTTGCCCCTGCAGGCCTCAATGCCGCAGCGAGCGACATCTGGAGTCGGCGCTTGCGCGAACGACTTCTGGCGGAAGGGCTGTTGCTTTCCCGCCCCCTGTATCAGGGCCGCCACCACCTCAAAGCGGTCCTGGGGAATCCCCATACCCGTTCCCAGCACCTGGAGCATCTTGCGGCGCTGGTGTTGCAGCAGCACCTTTGATCCGGGTGGGGCAGGTCTCCAATTACGGTTGGATCTTGCCCCCGATACTCCTTTGATGGCAACGCCGCCCAGCGATGTCCGTTCCCGTTGGGTGGCCCTTGTCACCGGCGCCCTATCGATCCTGATCGCCGTTGTCTATCTGCTGCTGGTCACCTGGCTTGATCGCCAGGGGCCCCTGCTGCCTCCTCCCCCCGAGGCCCTGGGCCTCGCTGCTGCACCTGCGGTGGCAGCCTCCGTTCCTGAAGGGGTTGCCAGGGTTCCACCACGCGGCTGAGGGCCACTTCCAGAAAGCGGTGCAGGGCTCCTTCGCGCTTGTTGAGCTCGTATTGCTTCTGGAGCACCTCCCGGACGCCACCATCCCCCCAGTCCTGGTCCTGGCGGAAGTAGGTGATGAAGCTGCGTCCTGCCACCCGCGTCAGCCAGGCGGCCGTCAACGCCTGAACCGCACGACTGAGGAGTAGGGCGGGCAGGTTCAAGCTCAGGGCGCCGCTGATCAGACCAATTCCCCCTTTGATCAGACCCAACCCCGCCAGGGTGCGGCCCACGGAGAGGGCCAGATCCTGGGCCGCCTCCCGGCTGAGGCTCACTCCGTAGAGGCGGCCGATCTCGATCACCATCTGGGCATTGACCGCCGCCGTTCCCAGCAGGTCGACGCCCGGCAGGGGATTCACCAGCAACACACCCGCCCCTATCCACATGTAGCGCTCCACGATCGTCTCGGCATCCCGGCTCCGTTGGCGATCTAGCAGTTGCTGGCTGGCTTCACCCAACTGGCGGCTTTGCAGCAGCAGGTTGT
Source organism: Cyanobium sp. (assembly GCA_044341355.1). Classification (GTDB taxonomy): domain Bacteria; phylum Cyanobacteriota; class Cyanobacteriia; order PCC-6307; family Cyanobiaceae; genus Cyanobium. The sequence goes on from JBIIRU010000254.1 coordinate 2,800, forward strand.
CGGCGATCAACTCTTCGCCATCGGCCCTTAAAACCGCCGCCATCCGCCTGAGCAGCCCCTGGACCTCCGCAGGGGGTTGCAGGGGGCGGCCCCCCGGCCTCGGCACGCTTTGGGGCGCGGCGCTGGCGGCAATGACATCCTCAGGGGCAATGCGGCCGGCGCCCCGCTGGCGTAATAGGGCCAGCAGTCGTTCCTCCTCCCGTTCGCCCCGCAGGTCGCATTTGTTGAGAACCAGCAGCAGGCGTTTGCCCAGGCTGGCCAGGGTGTCGAACACCTCCTGCTCCGCCGCCCGCAGATCGCCATCCACCACCAGCAGCAGCAGGTCGGCTTTGGCGGCTCGGCGGCGGGCCAACTCTTCCCGCTGTCGGCCCTCATGACCCCCTTCGAGGATCCCTGGGGTGTCCTCGAGGATCACGGCCCGGGGCAGGCCCTCCAGCCGCAGTCGGTAACGCGCGCTGCGCTCGGTGGAGCCCATGGCCGCCGCCACGCTGCCCACCAGCTCGTTGAGCAGGGCTCGGATCAGGGAGGTCTTGCCTGTGGAGCCGCTACCAAAGACGGCGATTTCCAGGTCGCCCCGTTCCAGTTCGGCCTGCAGGCGCTGCCGTTCCTGGCGCAGAGCCTCCCGCTCGACCTCATCACGCACCCGATCAAGGGTTTGGTCGATGGCCTCCAGGTGGCGGGAGGCGGCTTCCCGGCGGCTGCTGGCTGGGGGTTGGGGTGGGCTGGAGCGGCGAGGGCGGCCGTTGCCGCCGCGGCGCCACCAGGGCAGCACCAACTGGGCCAGCCCCAGGGCCAGCGCCGCCAGCAGAAGCAACACCAAGGGGGCGACCAGCCAGCCCGGCAGCCAATAGCTCAACTGCCAGATCAACTGGTTGAAGCCCTGCAGCACGGCGGCGACCAAGAACAACGCCACCAGGCCCAGGCCGATTCCCATCCACAGGCGCATCCTGGGCATCAGGGTGAGGCGGCGCGGATTATTTCTCCCCAGAGTCCGGCCGCTAGGGCGCTGGTGGCTCGGGTCGGACGGTTGTCGTCATTGCCCATCCAGACGCCCATAACCCAGTGCCGTTCGGGCTCATAGCCCACGAAAAGCAGGTCCCGCCCCTCGTTGGTGGTGCCGGTTTTGCCTCCTGAGCGGCCTCCCACATAGGCCGCCGTGCCGGTGCCGTTGCTGACCACTCCCCGGAGCAGTTCCTGCAGGGTCACCGCTGTGCTGGCGGCCATGGCGCGCCGACCGACGTTGTGCAAGTTGGGGGTGTCTCGCCCTCCTCGGCAGGGGTATTCGTCGGCCTTGCCGGTGCTGGGGCTATCGCCTGGTTTAGCTGCCATGCCGTTGCCCGAATCCCCTTCGCCGCTATGGCAGCGTTCGGCGTCGGTGAGCTTGC
>JBIIRU010000255.1:0-4180 GCA_044341355.1 Cyanobium sp.
GGTTCAAGTGATATCGTCAATGGTCGATATAAGAACTTCTTGCTATGCCGCCAGATTGGCGGCTTTTTCATGTCCGCAGAAGCACTGGAAAGCGCTTATTTTTCGAGGTGCCCTTAAGGCCAGGTTGCCAGCAGCTCTTGATGGCCAACCACCAGCGAGACTTCGCCGCCTGCGATTTGACGGGATCGACGGGCTGACCAAGCTTCAATGGCGTTGCGTTCGATGTCGTGGGCGGCCCGCAGGGCAGCTGCGCTGAGGCTGGCGTTCATGGCGGTGAGCATGGCGCTGTCGCTGGCGGCGATGCGCCAATAGCTGTCGCTCAGTTGGGTTATGGCGCCGCGCTCGGTTAGGGCCGCAGCGAGGGCGAAGGCGGCGGCGGGGCCGAGGGCCGGGCCAAAACCCTTATCGCCGAGCATGTCTCGATGGAAGGCCTGGGCCAGGACGGCATCAGAGGCGTCGGCGAGGCTCCATTGCATGCGTCCGTCGTAGCTGAGCAGCGCCAGCAGGGGCAGCCTCCCATTGGCGAGGCGGTCGGCCAGTTGGTTGATCCAAGCTGCCGAGACCAGATCGAGCAAGGCGGCGCAGGTCACGGCTGAGGCTCCTTGCAGGGCAGCGTCGAGGGCAAGGCGAATGTCACGTTGCTCGATACTCACAGAGCTATCGCCGCTGAAGCGCTGACGGGCCAGCGCCAGCAGGTCGCCATCGTTATCCACATGGCGCCAGCTGAGTTGGTGTCCCAGCTTTGCCGCCAGGCTGCGCAATCGGCTGATGTTGGAGCCCGTACCGGCGCCTAGGTCGACAACCGGGCCAACCCGGACTCCTTGCAGCCTTTGTGTCCCTTGGGCCACATGGGCCCCTTGCTCCATTTGCGCCAATTGCGCCAGAAAGCAATTGGCGAGTTCGTCGTCGCGGGCGGCGATGTCAAAGGGCTCGCGCAGCGCCAGCCACTCGGCTGAAAAACTGCTCACAGCGCCGGCGGCAACTTTGGCACCTGTTTCACATTATCCCAGCCAGGGCGATTCATTGCAGCGGGGCGGCGTAGGCCGCCCAGGCCGTGGGCGATTCGCGCAGGGTCACCTTCATACTGTCGGGCGACGGTGAGGGCTCCAGGGCGCCGGCGCTGATGGCCTGGCGGGCGCGCTGCCACAGCTCGCCAGCTAAAAACTCGGTGGTGGTATTCACGCCTGCAAAGGCGGGTTCGTCGTCGAGATTGCGATAGTTGAGACCATCAATGATTGTCTTCAGCATCGCCTCCAGGCGACCGATGTCGGCGACCAGGCCATGGGCGTCGAGGGCCGGGGCCTGGATCTCCAGTTCGACGGCGTAGGTGGCCCCATGCAATTTCTGCGCCGGGCCAAAGACTTCGCCGCGGAAACTATGGGCAATCATGAAGTGATTGCAGACGGTCAAGCTGTACACCTGCGGCTCCGACCGATCAGTACTCGACCACGATATGCGGTCGCCCGGCGTTGGATTGCAGCAGCGCCGGCAATGCGGCGGGCAGTTGCGAGAAGCCGATGCGCGGTCCGAGTAGCAGGTCGTAGCGCTGATCGAGCAGCAGCGCCAGGGCTTGGGCAAGGCGCTGGGCATGGCTGGTGGTCGCCCGTTTGGCGGGGGCGACCTGGCCCACTTGGGAGGCGATCAGTCGCAGCCGGCGGGCATGGAAGGCACCCCCTAAGGGCAGGCTGACGAGCTGGTCGCCGTACCAGCTCAACTCGATGATGCGTGCTTCAAAGGCGGCGATTGCCAGGGCCGCGACCAGCCCAGCCGGATTGCCGCTGGCGTGAATGATCACGTCATATTCAGCCGCAGCGGCCGGCGCGGCCTCCAGGCCCAGGGCTCGCGCCAGCTCCAGCCGTGCCGGTTCCGGGTCGACCACCAGGGGCGCAGCACCCAGCGCCGTTTGCGCCAGGCAGGCCACCAGCAGCCCCACCACGCCGGCACCGATGACGGCGACCCGCTCGCCGGCCACCAGCTCGGCATCCCAGAGGGCGTTGAGGGCGGTCTCCATGTTGGCCGCCAGGGTGGCGCGCCCATCGGGCACCCCATCGGGGATGGGACTGGCCCAGGCGGCGGGCACGACAAAGCGATCTTGGTGTGGGTGCAGCACGAACACCCGTTCGCCCGAGCGCGGCCCTGCATCAATGCGACCTACGGCGCAGTAGCCATATTTGACCGGAAAGGGGAAGTGACCCTCCTGGAAGGGGCAGCGCATGCGCTCGTATTCACTCGGCGGCACCCGCCCCTCCAGCACGAGCCGCTCGGTGCCCCGGCTGATGCCACTGGCGAGCATCTGGATGGTCAGGCTGTCTGGGGTCAAACTGTCGGGCCCGATTGGGGGCAGCTGCACCGGCCGCAATTCGCCCTGGCCCGGGGCGACGATCCAAAATGCCTGCGCCATGGTCAGCGGAGCTGCAGCTCGTAAAGCACATCCTCGCCGAGGCTTTCGCGGCGGTGCGCCGGCCGCAGCGCTTGATCGAGATGGTCGATGGCGGGCAGGGTCAGTCCGGGGCGGCCGGAGCCGATCAACATCGGAGCCACGACGACATGGAGCCGATCGAGGGCGCCGGCCGCCAGAAAGCGTGAAACGGTGATGCCGCCGCCCTCCACCAAGATGCGATGGGCACCGCGGGCTGCCAGCAGGGAGAGCACTGCGGCGGGTGCAAAACCCGAGTCGTCGTCTGCAACAGACAGCAGCGCAGTTTCGGCCCGGTTAGCCGCCGGGGCTGGGATTGGGGCTGAGGCCGGGGCTGGGACTGGGACTGGAGCTGGGACGGCGGCTGGGACTGGGACGGCGGCTAGGACCAGGGTGGGAGCCTGGCCGTCGCAGAACAGACGCCGATGCGTTGGCAATTTGCGCAGCGGATCGAGCACAACGCGCAAGGGATTGGGGCCCGGGCAATGGCGCACCGTCAGTTGGGGATCGTCGGCGAGCACGGTGCCGGCACCAACTACCACCGCATCGACCAGGGCCCGCAGCCGATGCAGATGCAGCAGGCTCTCGGGGCCGGTCACGTAGTGGGAATGGCCGTTGGCGGTTGCGATGCGACCATCCAGGCTCTGGCCGAGCTGGCCGATCACCAACTGCGGTGCCAGCAGGGGCAGGAAGCGATTGAGCAGCAGGGCGGCGTCGGCTTGGACAGTATTCCCGAAAGATTGCCAGGTGCGATCGGGCGATAGTTCCAGCAGCGTTGCTGCGTTTGCGGCCAGGCGGATAGGCTCCGTAGAGCTGCCGACCCGCCAGTGATCTCGGGCCAGCAGCAAAGCCTTCCAGGCTGTTACAGCGTCAATTGCAGCGTCTACCTTCATGGTTCAGCGATATCTCGTCGATCCACCCAGCGAGGCCTATTTGCACACGAAGGTCGTGCGTGACGGCCATGAGTTGTAGGGCAGCCTTCGCCCCCGGATGGGGACGAAGGCTGCGTATCAGCCCCGCCAGGTGGGCAGACCGCCGCTCACCAAGGTGCCGCGATGGCGCCAGAGCGCTTCTGGCGACACTTGAATGCCGTGCTCAGCGGCTAAGCGGGCCGCAGCTTCGGTAGAGGCGGTGGTGCCAAGGGCTTGGGCAAAGGCGCGGTCGCCTTGCAGTAACTCTTTGAGCTGATGCAACGCCGCAGCTGAGGAATTCTCGGAGGATTTTTCGGAGGATTTTTCGGCAGTGGCAGCAGGTAGATCGCAAGTGGCCATGGGGCCTCCTTCTCAGATTGATACCAGCCTAGGAATGGCCCAGCAGATCGGGCCCCGTTGTATCTAGATATGTTGTATCGAGATATATTGTAGTCACCTAAAAAGTCTTGCGTGGTCACGGCAGGGCTGGGAATCGAGGCTGTCGAGGCAAAGGCCCGAAACCTGCTGGTCCACCTGGGCCAGGCGCTCCAGGACCAAGAGAAGATCTATAGAGGTGAGTTCGCCGTCCGCACTCCATTTCAGGCAGGTGCGGCCGAGGCAGTCAGCGGCGACCGGGGCAGTCGCGCCGGGGGCAGTGGCGACTGGGGCAGTGGTGACCGGGGCAGCGGGTCTGGGGGTGTGGATGACGTCCTTCATGCGGACCTCCGGGTTGGCGTTGAAATCAGCTTCCTTTGCCGTGGTCCAAAGTCGATGCCCCCAAATAGGGAGTATTGCCGACCTGCTGGGCGGTTCCCTGGCGGATCGGGCCATCGCGATCGGAGCGATAGGCCAG
>JBIIRU010000256.1:0-4172 GCA_044341355.1 Cyanobium sp.
CGTTGAGGGGAAAACGACCTTCCTCCACCCCAGCGAAGTTGGCCAATTGCACGCAAAGCCATTGCAGTACCAAAGCCCCGGCAGGCAGAAGTACGGCCAGTTGTAGTAGCTGGGCACGATTGCGTTGGCGTCCGGCCAGGATGGCAGCTAGGGCTGCAAATTGAGCCGCCACCAGCAGTCGACCCTCAAGATTTGCGGTTAACGGGTAGGGCCAGAGCATGCTGCCCACCGCAAGCCAGGCGAGTCCGGCCATGGTGCCGAGCCCCTGGGCCAGCAACAGGGTTGGTGGCAGCAGCAGGGCCAGGGGGCTTGCTATCGGCCCAAGCCAGAGTTTGAAGGCCTGAACCACCAGCAACATGAACAGGGCCAGGAGACCCTGGCGCGGTTCGAGGCTGGCTCGCCAGCGGCGCATCACCAACAGCATGGTGATGCAGGCCGCCAGGGCTTCAGCAAAACGGTTGAACCAGGCCAGGGGCCTCGGCCGTCGATTGATCAACCCGAAGTAGTCCAGGACATCAAAAGCCTGGGGAGTGATGGTTTCCCCCTGGCGGGTGATGAGATCTCCACGCTGGATGTTGATGGTGGGTAGCCCCTGGCTGCTGACGAGATCGGCAATGCGCCGCTGGCTCAAGAAAGGATCGTCCCGCAGATTGGTTTTGCCGCGCAAACTGGTGACCACAAGCCTGCTGCCAAGGCTCCGGGCTGCTGCTCCTTGGTCTTCGAGTTGCAATTTGGCTGCCTGTAACAAGGTGTGCTCCGCCAGGTTGGCCACTACCCCCTGACTCAGCATGCGGCGCTGCGCCTGTTGGACTGCCTGCTCCCAGGCCATCAGGGCCGGAGCCCGAAGGCTTGCGAGCCATAGACGTTCTTCGCGGCGCAAATTAAGGGAATCGAGCTTGGGTTGGCTATTTCGCATCTCATTGCGCAGGTCCTCAAGCAGCCGATTGAGTCGGCCTTCAAGGACCAGGGTCAGCCCTGGGTCGACCACCTGCACTCTTGTGCGCGGCAGCATCCGCGTACGCCGTTCCTCCAGTGCCGTGTTGTCCATGACACGGGCATTCTTGGGAGCCAGGACCGTAAATGGCGATGCCATGCCGATGCGGGGACTGGGTTCCACCAGCCAGGGCCAGCTGCTGATCAGGGCCACTGCCAAACAGGCGAGCAGCAAGGCGGCCAAGCCGCCCGCCCGCCAGCTCACTAGGGCCTGACGGGGACGTTCTAGGCGGAGCAGTTGCCGCCAGTAGAGCCGGATACGCTGCAGGCCCTTTGCCATGCAAGAAGGCTAGCCAGCGGCCTGCTTGTCCTTGGCCCTGCTTGCCCTTGGCATTGCATGCTGGAATCAGACCGACCTTGCCCATGGCTGCCGTTCTTGACGGGAAACTCCTGGCTGCCTCAATTGAGCAGCGCCTGGCTGCTCTGATCAGCGCCGGTCTGGGTCGGGCCGGCCGGCCACCTGGATTGGCGGTGCTGCGGGTGGGGGAGGATCCAGCCAGTGGCGTCTATGTAGCCAACAAAGCAAAAGCTTGTGACCGGGTCGGCATCCGCAGTTTTGTCCACCATCTGCCGGCGGACATATCCAACAACCAGCTACTTGCCACGATCGAGCAGTTGAATGCTGATCCACTGGTTGACGGCATTCTGTTGCAGTTGCCGCTGCCAAAAGGTCTCGACGAAGGGCCCTTACTGGCTGCGATCGATCCAAACAAGGATGCAGACGGGTTGCACACCCTCAACCTGGGGCGTTTGCTTAAAGGGGAGAGAGGACCACGGTGTTGCACGCCCGCCGGGGTCATGGCGCTGCTAGCTAAGGCCGATGTGAATCTGCAGGGAAAGCGGGCTGTTGTGGTGGGGCGCAGCATCTTGGTGGGCAAGCCGATGGCCCTGATGTTGCAGGCCGGCCAGGCGACCGTGAGCGTCGCCCACTCCCGCACAAGGGATCTGGCGACCCTGACCCGTCAGGCCGAGGTGCTGGTGGTGGCAGCGGGCTGTCCTCGCCTCATCGGTGCTGCACATGTCAGCGCCGGGGTGGTGGTGGTGGATGTGGGGATTCATCGCCTGCCTCCTGATCCGCAAAAGGAACCCCAGGGCAAAGGCAGACTTTGTGGAGATGTGCGTTACGAGGAGGTTGAGCCGTTGGCGGCGGCCATCACCCCAGTACCAGGCGGTGTGGGTCCGATGACCGTGGCGATGCTGCTGGTTAACACCACTGTCGCCTGGTGCCAGCAGCACGATCTGGGCTTTGAAACCCTCCAGGACTTGCTGGTATGAGCCTGGGGCTGGTTGAACCAGCCCTGCAACCTCCACCCAGCTGTCGAAAATCGATTCCTGGTCCAACCCTTGGCTCGATGTCAATTGCGCTGATTCAGCTCCCGTATGGACTCTGGGCTGAGAGAATCCCGCCTTACCTTCATCGCACCCATGTCCGTGGCCGTGAGCCCGGCTTTCGATTGCGGCGCCTATCTCGAGGCCACCCGGCCCCAGGTGGAGGCCGCTCTCAATGCCTCCTTGCCTCCGGAACACCCCGAAACCCTGCGGGAGGCCATGCGCTATTCGCTGTTGGCCGGAGGCAAGCGTTTACGCCCCATTTTGTGCCTGGCTGCCTGTGAGCTGGCGGGGGGCGATCCTGCGGTCGCCATGCCGACCGCGGTCGCCTTGGAAATGATTCACACCATGTCGCTGATCCATGACGATCTGCCCGCCATGGACAACGATGATCTGCGCCGCGGTCGACCCACCAACCACAAGGTGTACGGGGAAGCAACTGCCATTCTGGCTGGGGACGCCCTTTTAACCCGCGCTTTTGAGATGGTCTCCCTGCGCAGCCCGGGGGTCAGCGCTGAACGGTTATTGGCCGTTGTCGGCGAGCTTGCCCTGGCTTCTGGGGCTCCAGGGCTGGTGGGTGGCCAGGTGGTTGATCTGCAAAGCGAAGGCAAGCGGGTCGATCTGGAAACCCTTGAATACATTCACCTTCATAAGACGGGTGCCCTGCTGCGGGCCTGTGTGATCTGTGGCGCCTTGCTGGGGGGGGCCTCCCAGGAACTGCTCGCCGCCCTCAGGACCTACGCCCGGGGCATTGGTTTGGCTTTCCAGATCATTGATGACATTCTGGATGTCACCGCCTCCAGCGAGGTTTTGGGTAAAACGGCAGGCAAGGATGAGGCTGTGGACAAGACGACCTATCCAAAATTGTTGGGGCTGCAAGAATCAGAGCAGCGGGCCCATCGGTTGGTCGCCGAGGCCAAGGCCTCTCTGGCACCCTGGCAAGTCCAAGCCCAACCCCTCCTGGCTTTGGCTGATTTCATCACAAGTCGCGATCGATGACAGTTTCCATGACTCCTGACTCCGGTCACTTGCTGCTGATGCTGCGTGACCTTTTCGACAACTCTGTGTTGTGGTGGGGGTTGGCGGCCTGTGGTGTGGCCCAGCTTTCCAAGCTTTTTGTTGAGTACGCCCTCCATGGCCGTTGGCGCCCTGCGGTGCTGCTGGAAACCGGTGGCATGCCTTCAAGCCACGCCGCCCTGATGACAGGCACTGCGGCGGCCATTGGTTGGTACGAGGGTTTTCAGTCGCCCCTGTTCGCCTTGGCGGCGGCAGTGTCCTTTGTGGTCCTCTATGACGCCAGTGGCGTCCGTCGCGCAGCTGGTCTGACGGCCGCTCGGGTAAACCAATTGCCAGCTTCGCTTTGGAGCCAGGAAGGCAGCAATCCTGAGACCGCCTCCGTTGGCCTTTCCCATTGGCCGCTCAAGGAAAATCTGGGCCATACCCGCAGGGAGGTTTTGATTGGCAGCCTGATCGGCCCCGCCGTTGCCCTTACCGGTCTGGCCCTCATCGGATCACCCTTGCATCTAGTCCAACTGTTGACCCAAACCGCAGCCCCGATTCGCCTATCTCTCGGTTGATCGCTGCGTCGCTCAGCCAGGAGCAAAATCTCGCCTTTGCGGCTTTCCAGGACTGGCTTGCTGACGACCTTGCCAGAGATCCCTTTGTGCTGAGCGGCTTCGCTGGTACGGGCAAGACCTTTCTGTCGATGAGCTTTTTGGCCGAGGCTGAAGCCCTGGGTTTGTGCTGGACGGTCGCAGCCCCTACCCATAAAGCAGTTGACGTGCTCAGTCAGCACCTGCAGCGCGCTGGTCTGCGGGCCACCTGGTATCCCTCCACCTTGCATCGTCTGT
>JBIIRU010000257.1:0-4167 GCA_044341355.1 Cyanobium sp.
GCTTCGACATCAGCCAGGGGGTCATCGTCGGGGTGATCAATCTCGGCGTACAACATATTGCGAAAGATTTCCGTGGTCATCACCACGATCCCCGCTTCCCGATTGACACTGAGATCACCGGTCAACAGACCAACATTTTCGGTACCAAATTGGCTGCGAAAATCGCGCAGTTTCTGGTTAGATAAGGCCTTTAGGGGGGTGGTGTAGAAGACCCTGCGCCCATGGGCCAGGGCCCGGTGGATGGCGTACTCGCCCACCAGTGTCTTACCAGAGCCCGTGGGGGCGCTGACCACTACCGAATGGCCGATGTTGAGGGCATCGATTGCCTCCAGCTGGAAGGGATCGAGTGCAAAAGGAAACAACTGCTCCAACGGCGGTACCCCTGCCGGCATGGCTAAGGGCGCCTCTCTGCCGTCAGGTGGAATGGTGGGCATCTACCGATCCTATGGGGGCGGCTGCCCCGACCAAGACCCAGGGCCCAAGGGACCCAAGGGGCCCAAAGGATGGTCTTAAAACGGTAGTGGCATCTCAGTATCGGCTAGCGGCGGCGCACAAACTGCCACCCGCTCTGCCACCACTGGCCCCACCACCACGATTGAGGGAGAAAAAAACCCCTGGTCTTCAACCTGATCGGCGAGATCCACCAGGGTGGAGACCAGAAGGCGCTGGCCCTGCACCGTGCCCTGCTGGATCACCGCCGCCGGGGTGGCGGGATCCAGACCACCGGCCGCCAGTTCCTGGCAGATATGACGCAAATTGTGGAGGCCCATGTAGATGACCAACCCGTCGCTGCTGCGGGCCAAGCCCTGCCAGTCGACGCCCGAGCGGCCCTTGTCGATTTCCTCATGGCCGGTCACGAAGGTGACGCTGGAACCGGCTCGCCGGTGGGTGACTGGGATGCCGGCGTAGGCCGGGGCGGCTATGCCTGCCGTGACGCCAGGCACCACTTGGACAGGGACTCCGCGGCTGGCCAGATAGGCGGCCTCCTCGCCGCCACGCCCAAACAAAAAAGGATCCCCCCCCTTGAGACGCACCACGGTGCGATGGCGACCGGCCAGCTCAAAGAGCACCGCATTGGTACTGGGCTGGGGCACGGAATGGTGGCCGCGGCGCTTGCCAACAAAATGCCGCTCGCAGTTCGGCCCGACAAGATCAAGCAAGGCCTTGGGCACCAAGGAGTCGTGCACCAGAGCAGTGCACTCGCCCAGGAGACGGTGGGCCTTCAAGGTGAGCAGCTCCGGATCCCCCGGCCCGGCCCCGACGAGATAGACGGTTCCCAGGCCCTCCAGCACTGGCCTCTCGCGACTCATGGCAGCACCTCAAGGGCCCGGAGCAGCCCCTCCCGCAAAGCAGGTCGTGCCAGCAACGGTGCTGCCGCCGCTTCACCCAGCAGCGGAGCCAGACCCTCGCTCAAGCGACTGGCTCCGAGGCACAGGGGAATGAGACCCCCGTGCTGGTTCTCAGCCAGGGCGACAAGGTCGCCATAACTCTCAGGAGTCTGGATACAGGTCGCACCGGTCACCCGTTCGAGATGGGCAAGGTAGCGGACGGCCAATGGGCCGGCGACGGGGTGGTGGAGCCATCGCGGTCGGACCCGCTCAGCAGCGCCTTGGGCCACCTCTAACGCCAGGGCGCGCTGCCAACAGGGCCAAGCCCCCAGAAAGGGCAGGACCCGCACCGGTCCCTGCCGCCGCAACGCGGTCGCGATCGCCGGTACGTCATGGCGCACGTGTCCCCCTGGCAGCAGGAAAAGAGGAATCAGCGATAGGGGATCACCCAGCGGCTCTGGGGGTAGGGGGTTCGGATCGGTGAGGGCCCGCAGCCTCACTGGCGCACCGCGGCGCTGTTCCAGCTCCGCAGCCAGGGAGCGAAAGTCCGGGGGAATGAAGCCATCGGCTCGCCCATGCACCAACAGCAGCAGGGTGCTGGCGGGAAGGGCCCGCAGCCGGCGTTGCAGCCGTTCGGTTACAGAAGCCTCCAGGGCGGAGCGTCCCAGCAGGATTAACGGGGAACGGGCGTTGGGCAACCGGGCCAGGCAATCAACCGCCGCGCCCGCCAGCAGGGGGTCCAGATCACTGGCCAAGCAAACCAGGGTGTTGCGCAGAGCAGTCAAGGGCCAGGCACTCAAACCAAGGCTCAGCCCCTCCAAAGCAGACCGCCTGACCTGGCGATGACCCGGTTGCAGGGCTAGCTGTTGCAAAAGGGGAAAGTCACTGGCCCGCCGCTGGTATCCCAGCAAGGGCAGCAGGAGCGCCTGGCTAGCGGAATCCAACCGCCCTTCTCCCATATCACCGAGGGCAGCACCCAACAGGTCCGCTACAGCTTTGTCGCGGACGCGGCCCACCAGGTTGGGCAGGGATGACGTTCGTTCGGGGCACTGCCACCAGAAACGCAGCAAGCGGACGGCGGCATCCGCGTCGAGCTGGTCCGCCAGCACAGCTAGCAGATCAGGCTCCGGCTCGAGCTGAGCGAGTTCGATGGCCCGCAGCCACGGTTCCAGTACCAAAGGTCTCTGGCGCCGCAAGGCCAGCAGCCAGGGCAAGCGATCGGCATGGCCGGGGACCGGCAGGGCGCCGGGGTCGGGTTCAAAGGGGAGTTCGACGGCTGCAGATGGCACCGGAACGGGATTGGGCCCAGGGTTTCTCACCATGACAGCCGGGCGTAGAGCCAGGGGAAAAGACGGATTCACACCGAAGCGTTGCGGCGGCTGGCCCCGAAACGCTCCACCAACAGAGTTTCGAGCACATCCGGCAGATCACTGAGCGGCACGGCCATTTGATGCAAAACCGCCAGCTGGGGATCTTCGGCCATGGAACCCCCCAGGAAGATTTTGACGGCTTCCACCATCTGACCGTCTTTACGAGCTTTGGTCCCCATCAAGCCGATCTGACCCAGGTAGGGCTGGCCGCAGGCATTGGGGCATCCGGTCCAGTGGGTCCGCACCGCATCGGGAAGCACCAAGTGTTGTTCCAACTCTTGGAGCACCGCCAGAGCCGTGCTTTTGGTCGGGATCAGGGCCAATCCGCAGTAGTGATTACCAGTACAGCTGACAGCTTCGGCCAGCAGCGGTCCTGGATCACTAGGAAAACGCCGCAGCAAGGGCTCCTCCAGCAGGGCCGATATCCGCTGGGTCGGGACATCAACAATCAATATGTTTTGACTCTCACTGAAGCGAAGTTCACCACTGCCGTAGCCATGGGCCAGCTCCACCAAGGCGTACATGGCAGCGCTGTCGAGGCGACCCAGGGGCACATTCAGGCCCACCCAACAAAGCCCGTGCTGTTTCTGGGGATGGACTCCACAGACATCCCGCGGGGCGCTTGACACCAGATGGGAGCCGTCATGCAGCACCGCCTCACCAGTGCTACCACCCAAGGTCCCCATAGTCTCAAGGACTTCGGCCCGATAGGCATCAAGGCCAAGGGCCTCAATCAGGTACATCACACGGCTTCTTTGGCGGGTCGTTCGATCCCCACGGCGCTCGTAATGACGCAGTACGGCCAGGGTGAAAAGCGGCAACTGCTCGGGGCGCAACCAAAGACCGAGGGAAATCGCCAGCTCGTTGCGTTGGGCTGAAAAGAACCCCCCCACCATGACGGTGAACCCCAATTCGCCCTTGCAAAGGGCCGGCAGGAAGGCCAGATCGTTGTGGAGCAGAAAGCTGTCCGGGGCCCCACCCACCGCTACGTTGAACTTGCGCGGCAGATTGCGGGGCCCATCGGGGCCAAGCAAAATGTTCTGAATGGCCCCAACCAGGGGGCGAGTGTCTAAGAATTCATCAGGATCGATGCCGGCGAGTGGATTGCCGGTGATGTTGCGAGGGTTGTCATGACCCGACTGGCGGCTGGTCAAACCCACCCGCTCCAGTGAACTCAGCAAGGTCGCCATGTCCTCCAGCAAGAGACCGCGCAGTTGAATGTTCTGTCGGGTGGTGATATCAGCACTGCCATGCTCGCCACAGCGATCGACCACCTCCGCAAGCAGCTCGAGCTGATCGGCGCGGATGACCCCATTAGGCAGCCGCAGGCGCAGCATGAATCTGCCGGGGGTGACCGGACGAAAAAAGATTCCCAACCACTTGAGATGGATGGTGAGGGTCGCCTCGTCAAGGGATTCCCAGCCCATGCGGGCTAGTTCATCAAGGCGGGGAGCAAGATCGAGGCCGCA
>JBIIRU010000033.1:0-14317 GCA_044341355.1 Cyanobium sp.
ACGGGCCGGGGGCGGCGGCAGCTTGAATGGCAGCAATGCCTTACGCGATGAGCGCGCCATGACACGGCTTGGACATGTGGCCTTACGGGTCCAGGACATGGAGCGGGCCAGCGCTTTCTATCAAGCGCTGGGTCTGCGGGTGACCTGGCAAGCGGAGGACTGGACCTACCTGCAGTCGCCCGAAACCGGTGATGGGGTGGCCCTGCTGAGCCCGGCGTACACCGCAGCTGGCCCCCATTTCGCCTTCCATTTAGCCGACCGCGCCGCCCTTGATGCGGTCCATGGGCAGTTGCAGCAGGCCGGCCAAAACGTCGGTGCCGTCCATGACCATCGCGATGGCACCGCCTCTTTTTATCTGCAGGATCCGGAGGGCAACTGGTTGGAGGTGCTCTACGAACCCCCCACTGGCATTCCTTCCAACATTGGCGCGGCGCCAATCGCTGTCGCTTTGGCCCAGGGGTGAGTGAACTGACGGCAATTGGGGCCGAGACCCTCGAGCTGCTGGAGTGGCCGCGGCTGGCGCAGCAGTTGGCCAGCTTTGCCAGCACCCGCGCCGGTGCCCGGCATTGCGGCGCCTTGGTGCCGCCGCTCAGTTTTGGCGAAAGCCAGCGGCTGCTGGCCGAAACCACCGAGCTACTGGGCCTCGATGGCCTAACTGAAGGGGGCCTTAGTTTTAACGGCGCCGCCGACATCGGTGCCACCGTCAGCCTTTGCGCCAAAGGGGGGGTGGCCCCAGGCGAGGACCTGCTGGCGGTGGCCACCACCCTGGCGGCCGCCCGCCGGCTGCGGCGTCAGATCGAAGATCCCGAGGTTCGGCCCGTTTGCAGCGCCTTGGTGGCGGAGCTGCGCACCCTGCCGGAGCTGGAGCAGCGGCTGCATTTCTGCCTGGAGGAGGGCGGCCGGGTAGCCGACCGCGCCAGTGAGGCGCTCCAAACCGTGAGGCGCCAGTTGCAATCGGGCCGGGCCGAGCGGCGCGACCGACTCCAGGAGATGGTGCGCCGGCTCGGTGGCTTGTTGCAGGACACGGTGATCAGTGAACGCCAGGGCAGGCCGGTGCTGGCGGTCAAGGCTGGGGTGGTGGGCCAAGTAGCCGGCATCGTGCACGACAGTTCGGCCTCAGGCCTGACGGTGTACGTCGAGCCCCAGGCGGTGGTGGCGGCGGGCAATCGCCTGCGGGAGCTGGAGGCTCAAGAGCGCGAGCAAGAGCAGCGAGTTCTGGTCGAGTTGGCCGCCCTGGTGGCCGAGCAGGCGGACAGCCTGCACCACCTGGAAGCGGTGCTGACCCGACTGGATGCCGGCCTGGCCCGGGCCCGTTATGGCCTCTGGCTGGGGGCCGTCAGACCCGAAATCGACCCCGATCCCTGCAGCCCCTTTGAGCTGCGTGATCTGCGCCATCCATTGCTGCTGTGGCAGGAGCGGCGGCAGGGGGGGCACAGCGTGGTTCCCGTGACCCTGGCGGTGGGATCACCCTTGCGGGTGGTGGCGATCACCGGCCCCAACACCGGCGGCAAGACTGTCACCCTCAAAAGCCTGGGCCTGGCGGCCCTGATGGCCCGTTGCGGCCTGTTTCTGCCCTGCAGCGGCACCCCCCGACTGCCCTGGTGTGGCCAGGTGCTGGCCGACATCGGCGACGAGCAATCGCTGCAGCAGAACCTCTCGACCTTCAGCGGCCACGTCCGGCGCATCGCCCGCATCCTCGATGCCCTGCCCAGCGAAGTCCGCGCCAGCCCCCAAGGGGCCGACCTGGTGCTGCTGGATGAGGTGGGGGCTGGCACAGACCCCCAGGAGGGTTCGGCCCTGGCGGCGGCCCTGTTGCGCCACCTGGCCGAGCGGGCCCGGCTGACGGTGGCCACCACCCATTTCGGCGAACTGAAGGCGCTCAAGTACGCCGATGACCGCTTTGAGAATGCCTCGGTGGCCTTTGATGTCGACTCCCTCTCCCCCACCTATCACCTTCAATGGGGCATCCCGGGGCGCAGCAATGCCCTTGCCATTGCGACGCGCCTGGGCCTGGAGCCCCTGGTGGTGGCTGCCGCCGCCCGCCAGCTGGAGCCCGGCGGCGCAGGCGATGTCAATCTGGTGATTGAGGGGCTGGAGCAGCAGCGCCGCCAGCAGCAGGAGGCGGCGGAGGCGGCGGCGGCCCTGTTGGCCCGCACCGAGTTGCTGCATGAGGAGTTGCTGCAACGCTGGAGTGAGCAGCGTCACCAGAGCGCCGCTTTGCAAGAGCAGCGGCGCCAGGCGTTGGAAACCTCCATCCGCCAGGGCCAGGGGGAGGTGCGCGGCCTGATCCGCCGCCTGCGGCAGGTGGGCCAAAGCGTGCAGGAAGCCGCCGGGGTTAGCCAAGGCCAAGGAAGGCTTGCCGGCGAAACGGCCCGCCAGGCGGGCCAGCGCTTGCGGCAGCTGGAGGCGGAACACCGACCCCCGATCGAACGGCGTCAGCATGGAGGTTGGCGGCCCCAGCTGGGGGAGCGGGTGCGGATCCTGGCCCTGGGCAAGGCGGCCGAGGTGCTGGCCCTCTCCGACAACGGCCAGGAGCTCACCGTGCGCTGTGGTGTGCTGCGCAGCACGGTGCCCCTGGAGGCAATTGAGGGTCTCAATGGCGAAAAGCCAGCCCCGCCGGAGCCGCCCCAGGTGCGGGTGCGGGCCAGCACGGCCCTTGCAGGTCAGGGCGCCCAAGTGCGCACCGCCCGCAATACTGTGGATGTGCGTGGTTTAAGGGTGCATGAAGCAGAAGCGGCCGTGGAAGAAATTCTCAGGACCGCCCCAGGTCCGGTTTGGGTGATCCATGGCCATGGCACCGGCAAACTCAAGCGCGGTATACGGGAGTGGCTGGCAGGGTTGGCCTACGTTGAGCGCGTGGCTGATGCGGACCCAGGAGACGGGGGCGGCGGCTGTAGCGTGATATGGATTAAATAAGTTTACAATTCAATCATTATAACAAACCAACAGTTATTAAATTAAAAAACTTACAAATATGAAGATTAAACAAAATTTATAAAGGTAAAGTATAAACTAGCTTCTCGTTGAACCATCATTGTCTCCTGTCGGACCACTCGCGGTTTTATTAAAATTAATTTCGCGAATCTCAGGCTTGGTCCAGGCCTTTCTTTCGTGAAGATTAAAGACATTTAATTCAGTCGGTTGATACGGACCTGAATAGATGGAAGCATTCTGTGTCATGGTAGAAATTGAGCGACTTGCGAATCATAGCGCCTACTAGTGGATTTGACCAGCTAGACCGGCGGGCCAATCGGCCAGAAACAGACCCATCATCATTGCCCTTGACCAGGAAGTTGCAGTCAGGCCAGCGGTTCTGCCATCCTCCTGCCGCTCGATTCGCCGCCATGAGTCTGTCAGCACGGGCACATCCAGAATGGTTCGGGCTAGGGGCGAGTGGGCCAGCCGTTCCAGGGCCGTCTCGACGTCCTGACGTTCTTTGCGCAGTCTCAGCACCTTGTCGGCCCCTTGCAGTCCCCGGATTTCATTGGTCCGCACCGCCTCACAGAGACGGCCCGCCATCGCCTCGCGCAGCAGCCAGCGGCGCTTGCCTGTCTCGGGATCGATGAACACCCTGTCGGGAAGCGACCAGGTGTAGCTCAGCACCCTGGCGTCGGCCGAGGGATCACGAACCTCCAGACCGGCTGCCCGGCCTGCCTCGGCATGCAGGGCACCTGCTTGCATGCTTCCCGGCCGCAAAAAACGACAGCGTTCAGCAATCGCCGTGCGGGGCGGCAGATTGGCGCCATCGCTGCGCCAGTGCCTTTCCAGATCCAGGCGCTTCAGCAGCTCGGAATTGAGGGCAGAGCCCTCCCCCAGCCGGAAGTGGGGAGGGAAGGGATGCCCCGCAAGACGCCACTGTTGCCAATCCCGCAACCAGACAGGCGGCACCATGGGCCGGATCCGTTCCCGCAGCCAGACGCCGGGCCCGAAGTGACGCCAGAGAACGGGCCCAGGCTGGGAGGAAAGGCGGCCTTGCCAAGAAATACCGCCGTTGCCGAATTGGCCGATCAACAACACCGTGCACCCCTGGTCAACGGCAGCGCGATTGAGGCAGATCAACCAATCCATGTTCCCGGCCGCATGCTGGGGCTCGCCATGGATCGCCAGGGCCTGCCGAAAGCCCTGAAGGGGCGAGAGAGCTTCCGCTGTAACCGGGTGATGGTCAATCTGGCCCTGCCAGCGGGCCGCCGCCGCGGCTAGGGGCCATTCGTTGCCCAGCCGGTTGCCGGCCAGGGTCGTCACATCGCCGCTCGGCACGGCGGTGTAAGCCTGCAGCCGCTCACCTTTTTGGGCCAGTTGGCTGGCCGCGGTAACGCTGATCGCTCCGGAATCCAAGCCGGCACTGAGGGTGCTGGCCACCTTGCCGCCGTCATCCCTGCGCAGGCGACAAGCCACGGCCTGGTCAAACAGCTCCAGAAAACCCTCCACCGCTTCGCGGCGGTCCCGGATCGCCAGGGGGGGGGTCAGCTCCAAAAACCAGTACTGTCGTTGCCGCAAGCGTCCGTCCTCGAGATGCAGGCAGTGGGCGGGCGGCAGTCGCTGGACACCTACGCGCACCGTGCCCGCCCCATTTGTGGCTGGCCAGCACAACAAGAGTCGGGCCAATTGCCCTTCATCCAGTTGGGGTGTTACAAGATCGAGCGCCAACAGGTCGCGCAGTTCGCTGGCAAAGCCGAAATGGCGCGCGCCGAGGGCGTAATAAAGCGAGGTGATGCCGTAGTGATCACGGGCCAGAAACAGGCTCCTGGAGCGTTGATTCCAGATAGCAAAAGCCCAGTCCCCCAATAAACGCTCGACGCAGTCCTCCCCCCAGCGCAGCCAGGCACGGTGAATCAGGTGGGTGTCGTCGTGGTCGGCATCGCGGGGGGAGGCGGAACCCCACTCGGCCTGGCTGAGACCCAGCAGAGCGATCAACTCGCGGCGATTGTCGAGGCGGGCCGAGCCCAGACAGAGGCTGGCGGAGGGCCCATGGTGGCTGAGCCGGCCCGCCAGCTCGACCCCCTCGCCGCGCCAGCTGGCGCCCCCGGCCAGGTGCCTGTCCAGGCTGGAGCCATCCAGGGCGATCAGACCGGAGAGGACAGGAAGCATGGGCCGGGTCGCCTCAGAGCGTGATCAGGTGGGCTCCCTTGCGGGGATCGAGACCGGGGGTCAAGATGCGCTCCCCGCTGCTGAGCCAACCGTGGGGGATGGGTTCTCCATAAAGGTCCCGTTCCATGCCCAGGTGCAGGTCGTTGGGCAACCCCAGCCAGTCAAGCAGCAACCTCCCCGCCAACGAACGGCTCAGGCAGCTGCTTCCCCAAGCCGCCCGGCGGCAGCGCTGGCGCAGCAGCCAGCTGATGCGCCCCAACCAGCGCTCACGATCAGCACAGTTCAAGAAGGCGGGCGGGCGACGCCAGGGGCGCTGGCGGCACAGGGCAAAGAGCCGGGGGCCAGGCAACAACTTCACCCCTATCCAGATCAGATGGTCTAGGCAACAGAACAGCCCGTAGGCCCCTTCTTGAAGCAAGCGCTTGATCGGTGAAATCAAGGGTCCGGGCCTTCCTGCAACATGCCGCAGGCCACCGCTTCGCCAAGGAAAGCGCTGGTGTGCTCACGGCAGGCCTCGCCATCCACCTCAAACTGATCCTGCAGCGCACTCACCAAGCCCTTGAGGTCCATAGGACGCTCTAGCAGTTGCCAAATGGCGGACCCGGTGGCGTTCAACGCCAAGTAGCGGGCGGTGTGGGGGTGGAACAGGCAGATTTCACCATCCAGTTCGGCGGCGCAGACATCAGGGTGACGCTGGTAGGGCATGGATGGGTGATCGAGAGACGTGCTTGAAAAAGGAGACGCAACAGGGCGAGTCAGAGTGGTGCCTCAAACGCGGGTTTGGCTGCTTGCTTGCTCCTCGGACATCAGGTCCGTTGCTGTCAGGGCCGCAACCAAATTTGAGATGGTGTCCGGTAAAAGCAGCGTTGTCAACGGCGCTTGGCGCAGCAACCGGGCCAGGGCCAGAAAGCAGGAGCCATGACGACCTAACCCGGCCACAAAGCTGGGGCGATACAGCTGGTTAAGCAGTTCGGCCATCGCCATTTGCTCGTTGCCGATGGAAAGTCGCTTCAGGGGGCTGATGCCATTCCAGGGCTCCCGTTGCAGCATGTAGAGCTGGGCCAGCCGGGCTGCGGCCGGCGCCGGGCGCAGCTGGTCGGC
This sequence comes from Cyanobium sp., assembly GCA_044341355.1. GTDB lineage: Bacteria > Cyanobacteriota > Cyanobacteriia > PCC-6307 > Cyanobiaceae > Cyanobium. Next base: position 6,190 of record JBIIRU010000033.1, read on the forward strand.
GGGCATCAGGTATTTGGCGATGCCGGCGGCCACGGGAATCCAAAGCTCAGGGGAAAAGCCAAATGAACGAGCCGCATCTTCCCACAGTTTGATGCGGGGAATGCCCGGCAACACCATGCCTTCGGGGGTGATGGCGACCAGGTCATCGGCCAGCAGCCTCCATCCCTGCTGCATCAAGGCGCAGGCCAGGGTGGATTTGCCGGCGCCCGAGGCCCCCAGGCAGACGATGGCCCGTCCATCACGTTCGAGGGCATTGCCATGCAGCACGAGCAGGCCCCGCTGAATCAAGAGCGCCCCAATGGCCGAGCCCAACAAATACGTGCGCAGCTCAGCTGGGCTGACCCCCGGGTGGGCGGGGCACCAGCCGATCTGGTGGCCCCCGAGGATGCGGAAATGGCCCACCTCCTTGATCTGCAATCGCAACTCGTCAGGACCGATCCAAAGGCTGTGCCGCTCGTCGCTGTGGCAGCGGTTTGGCGGATCCTCGCTGACGGCAGGCCAATGGCTGGGTAGCTCGTATTGAAGGCAGACCTGGGGGTCGGTTTGGCAGGCCAGGCTGCCAACGGCAGGTGGACCGATGGGAGTCAATTCGGGCAGCTCCAAATCGTCGCTGCGTACCTCCAGACCAAACGCCCGATACTGCTGCGGGGAGGAGGAGAAGCCCAGGTTGGTTGGTTTGTCGCCAGGGGGCATTTTAATCAGACAGAACTTTGATCTCCCTCTGCTTTGCCTGACACGCGGCTGGGCGAATCATCCGGGACCATGGGCCAACTGCGGCAGGCTCTTCAAGCTTGCTTGGCTTGGGAGAGTGGGCGCCAGAATTCTTACTTAATTTCTAGCGAGGCCCAGCCAGGCTGTAACACATCGGTCCCAGCGGTGGATCCCCAAGACCTCTGGCCCGCCATCAACCGCCAGCGTCTTGAAATCGTGCTTGCCCCTTGGCAAAGCAGGCTGGGATGGCCGGCTCCCCTGACACAGCGGCTGCTGGAAAGGGCCCGCCACCAGCGTCTGGCGGCCCTACCGCTGGTGGCGGGGGCGATAGAGGTGGTGGAGGCTTTGGCGACGGCCGGGGTGCGGGCCCTGCTGCTGAAGGGACCCGCCCTCGCCCTCCAAACGACCGGAGACGCCACCGCCCGAGGCCGCGGCGATCTGGATGTGCTCGTCGATCCCTGCCGGTTGATGCGGGCGATCGAAACCCTGGAAGGTCTTGGCTTCAGGCGGCTGCCCGGCATGGCCCCGATGGACCTTGCTTCCACTTGGGGCCGCTATGCCCGCTGGGTCGGCTACGAACTGCCCCTGCAGCGGGGGCCTTTGCTAATTGACCTGCACTGGGATCTGGGCCCCCTGCGCTCCAGCCTGCCGGTCTTCGACACGCTGTGGCAGCAACGGGAGCTGCTTACCTACCAGGGCCGCCAGCTGGCCACCCTCGGCCGGCGCCACAGCTTTTTGCATTCCTGTGACCACGCCGTCAAAGACCGTTGGATCAGCCTGCGCAGCCTGGTGGACATTGAGCGCCTGGCCCGGCTGCTCAGCGAAGACGATCGCCAGGCCTTGAGCCACTACAAGGCCGTGCAGCTGAGCGGATTGGTGGCCTACGGCGTCACGGGCAGTCCCTGGCTGGAGCCTTGGGGCCAGGTTGCGCCGGATCGTCCGGGCCGCCGCGCCCTGGCCGTCGCCCGCTGGTCCCAGGGGCAGCCAGTGGATGAGCGGGGCCGCCTGGCCTGGCATCCCCTTGGACGTTTGAGCGACTGGCGCCATGCCCTGTTCCTGGCCCGCACCCCGGCCGACTGGATGCGCACGACGGCCTACTTTGTGTTGCTGCCAGGCTCGTTCAATGACCCCGAGACCGGCGTGGACCTATCCCTGACGGCCGCTCTGACTCAGCGGTTGGGTAGCATCGGCCGGAATCTGTTCAGCTGGGTGGAACCTTGAAGGCGCTCAAGGGGACTGGTGCAGGGCGCTGGCCTTGAGGCGGTCGGAGGGATGTCGAATCAGCAGACGATCGGCACTTTCCAGCAAAATCGGGTCGTGGCTGGCCACCAGCACCAGATGGTCATGGGCCCGCTCCAAGATGATCTGACGCACCATGGCCGCTGTGGCGGAATCGAGAAAGGCCGTGGGTTCATCGAGCACCTCCACCGGCCGCTGCATCAACCAAGCGCGCAACAGACCAAGCCGCTGAATCTCCCCGCCGGAAAAGCAATCCAGTGACAGATTCAAGCGACCCTCCAGGCCCGTGGGGCGCTCGGGTAAGTGGCCCAGGCCCAGACGCCGCAACCAGTCCATCAGGATCTGGTCGCTGGGGCCATCGGGGCGCTCGCCGCGGTCGAGCAGAAGGTTTTCGCGCAGGCTGCCCTCGAAGAGCACCGCCTCCTGGGGGGCGTAGGCCACCAGGGAACGCCAGCTGCGCACCCCCCCTTGACCTTCCAGCCGAAGGGTCCCGCCCGCGGAAAATTCCAGGTCCCAAAGGCTGGTCTCCTCGCCCAGCAGGCCCGCCCAGCGATCGAGCAGGGTGGTTTTGCCGGTGCCGGAGGGGCCTCTCAGCACCACAAGTTCGCCCCGGCGCAGGCTGAGCACCTCGGCGGAGCTGGGGTGCTGGCTTGCCAGCCTTGGTTCCGGGGGCCGCTCTTGCCAGTGGACTGCCCGCAGGGACTGGGCGGGGGGCAGGGAAGGCCCCTCAGTGAGGCAGCGATCGGTTGGCCCGGGGTCCCCGGCGGGTTCCAGTTGTTGCCGCAGTTGCCGCAGTTGGCCATAGCCGGGCAGGGCCCCGACGCTGAGCCGCAGGTTGGTGACGACGGCCCCGAGGGAGCCGGCGGCTTTATAGGCAAGCAGCAGGGTGGTGGCAATGGCTTGGGGCGCCAGGGCGCCGCGGCCCAGCAGCAGCCACAACCCCACCACACTCACCACCAGGGCATCGCGCAGAGCGGCAAACACGGCCTGGCGGCTGACGGTGTTGAGCAACATCTGGCGGTATTGACGGGTTTCAGCTCGAAAGCGGTCCAGCATCCAGCCCTCGGCGCCTGCGGCCCGCACGGCCTTGAGGCCATGCAGGGCATCCCCCACAGTGCGCTGCAAAGCGCTGTTGAGGCGGCTGTGCCATTGCCCCAGCCGCCAGGCATCGGAGCGTTGCAACAGGGCCGCGGTGCCTGTGGCCGCAAAGCCGAGCAGGAGGGGTATGGCCTGGGTCTGTCCGACCAGCACCACCCCGAAGACATAAATCAACAGGGCCAGGGCGGCCTGCACCCCCCTGACCCCCATATCCAGGGCCAGGACACTGCGGCCGATGTCGTCCATCATCAAGCCCAACAATTCGCCGCGACCGACCTGATCGAGGCGGGTGGCCGGGGCGAACACCACCCGCTGCAGCAATTCGCGCCGCAGCCGATCGGTGAAGCCGCTGCGGAGGGCTTCCAAGCGGATGGTGCCCAGGGCCTGCAAGCCGGCCCGCACGACCATGACGGCAACCAGCAGGGCAATGGCGGCACCGGGGGTAAGGCCCTGGGCACCAGCGGGAAGGGACAGGGTTGGGCCGGGGCCCCGGCCCCCCAGCAACACCCCGACGGCCAGCCCAAGCCCCAAGGCTTCGAGGGCACTGCCGAGCAGGGCCAGGGCGAGCAGCTGAACAGTGCGGCGGGGCCCGGCTTCGGCGACCAGGTGCCGACACAAGGAAAGGGGCCGTTGCACGGAAACCCAAAGGGAGTCCAGGCATTGTCCCCGCTCGCCGGCTGTAGGAAGGTCAGGTGTCGGCTGAAGATTCTTCTGGAACCTCCCCGCGCTTTCTCCAGTCGCCCGCCTGTGGCTCAGGACGATGGGCTGCAGGCGGTGTCACGGGGAGTGGCCCTGGCTGTGGCGGTATTGGTGAGCGTGCTTTATCTGCGGCCACCCACTGATTGGCTGCGCGATGGGGTGGTGCATGTGGCCCCCGACGGGTTCGATGGCTGGTTGGGCCAGTCGCGGCGCCATGCCCTGCGCACGATTCAACGGGCTGCCGATCTGGCCGGCCCCGGGGAAACGATCCTGGTGTGGCCGGGTGTCTATGCGGAGGACATCCATCTGCGCCGCGGCGGTCGTCCCGGCCAACCCTTGGTGCTGCGGGCCGCCTTGCCGGGGCAGGCGGTGATCACTGGGGCGGCGGGTGCTGGGGTGCCAGGCGCCTGGCGATGGCGTTCCCTGGGCGGGGGCCTTTACGCCACAGCCGTGGCCTGGCGTGTTGATGGACTGCGGGTCGATGGGGTGATGGCCTATCGCAGCCCTTCCACAGACCACCTGCGTCAGATCTGTGCCCGGGCTGGTGCCTGGCCTGCGTTCAATTCCAGCCCGTCGAGGCTGGTGCTCTGTCTGCCCAGGGGCGGCCCGCCGCGAGCCGAGCGATTGCAGGTGCGCAGGGCGATGCCCCAGCGCCGCCGCTCCGGGGGGCACCAGGTAGCCAGTCTCTGGATCGAGGCGCCCTGGGTGGAGGTGCGTGATCTGCGCTTTGATTTCGCTGTGATGGCCGCCATTCAGCTGTGGCATACCCACCATGTGCGTTTGGAGGGCAATAGTTTTGAGGGGGCGGATGTGGCCGTGAATGATTCGCCCAGTGTGGTCTTGCCGGATCAGGTGGTGGTGAGCCGCAATTTCAGCAGTTGCTATCCACTGGTTGAATGGAGCCGCCGCGGTTGGTTGAGCTGGAAAGAGTTATACTATTACTCTAATTGTTCGCTCACCTGGCTGCACGGGGCCGATCTGGAGGTGGAGGGCAATTTAGTCAACCAAGCCGGTGACGGCATCAAGATTTCCCCGCTGGGTGGTGTGAATATTGTGAGGGGCAATCTGATCGCGGAAACTACAGACGATGCCTTCGAATTTGATGGGCCGGCCCGCCAGCTAAAGGTGCAAGGCAATGGGGTCCTTGATCCTCTTGTGGTGTTAGGGGTTAGTCCTGTTACGGATGGGCCGCTTGTGGTGGAGAACAATGTATTTGTGGCTTTTCCCCATCCGCCGGCGGTGGGTTATGGAGTTTTGCTGAAATTGATGGGTGGGCCCAGCCGTAATGTCACCCTGCTCGACAACACCTATCTGGGCGAGCAGATTGGTTGGCAGGACGACTCTCGCCTCACCCGGGCGAGTATGCGTGGCAATCGGCTGGCGACCGTAAGGGGAGTGGCTGGGATCGATCAGGGCAGCTTGCTGGTCGGGCCGGACAACCACCTGCTGACCGTGACACGACCCGAATGGGCAATGGCGAGTCGGGATCCTGGATCGCTGCCGGCGCTGGCGTCGATGGGGGTCAGGCCCCTGCGTCTTGGCCCGGTGGGACCTGCCTGGTGGCAGGCCGAGGTGGAGGCCGCCGGCCGCTCCTTGCCCGCTCTGCTGCGATCCCCGTGGATCAAGGGACCATGAGGGGAAGGCGGGGCTCCGATCGTTGGGCAATTGCGGTGGTGGCGGCCGCATTGGGGATGGCGGCGGCCTGGTTGGCGGCCCTGACCCTGGTGCTGCTGCTGGCCCCGATCAGCGTGGATCAACCGATCTCTGTCGCCGATCTGGGCGATTGGGCCTGGCGATGGGGGTGGCTGCTGGCGATGCTGCTGGCGGCCGCCGCCAGCCTCGGTCCGGCGCCGGTGGCAGCGCCGGCGCTGGTGGCGCGCCAGGCGGCCTGGGCGTTGGTTGTGCTGGTGGCCCTGGCCTCGGTTGCGGGGCTGCTGGCCGTGGTGGCGGTACGGCTGCAGCTGTGGGGACGTGATTGGGGGTTGCCGTCACGGTCCGGCTACGGCGCCCGGTTGGCTGTTGTAGGGGCGGCGGAGGTGCTGGGGTTGCCGTTGGCCTGGCTGTTGGCCCTGCGCCTGTGGCGGCGGCGCCAGCCCAGATCATGAAAGGCTGCTGGCTTGGGAAAAGGACTGGCGGACTGGATCGGGCCGTACGGGTGCTGGCCGTGGCCTTGGTGCTGGCGGGATTGCTGAACGGATTGCCGTTCTGGATGCGCCGGGTGGGCCTGATCGATCGAACGGCCTACGCGCAGGAGTTGGCCACCTACTGCCGCACTCCCCTGCAGAGCTGGTGGCTGCCGCGTTCGTGCGAGCCGCACCGCCGCCTGCCAAACCAGCGATACGAGGGCATTGACTCCAATCGTCTTTACCAGCTAAGCCCCCTGGAAACGCCCTTGAAGGGGTTCAAATACGGCGTGATGGCGGCATTGCTGCTGGGGTCCTTTGTCTTGGCCCTCAGCCGTTGGTCGAACCATTTGCCCTGGCGGCGCCTGCTGCCGGTGGTGCCGTTGCTGGTGTCGTTGCTGGTGTCTGTGGCGATCAGCATCCAGGCCGATGGCCTGGAGGTGGCCCTGCGTTGTTTGCCGGCCCTGCTGTGGATACCACTGATTCCGTTGGCGGGCTGGCTGACTGCACCGCGGCGGGTGCAGGTCCTGGCCGATGCCCTGGCGGCCCTGGTGGTTTTGCAGTTGCCGTTTGTGTTGCTGGAGACAATGCGGGGGTTGCCAATGCGTTTTGGCGGGCTGCCGAGCCCCTGGTTGCCCGGTCGTTTGGCGGGCTTGCTGACCCTGCCCAACAGCCTGGGGGTGCTTGTGCTGGTGGCGGCGGCCTTCTGCACCAGCGTCAGCCAGCGTCGCTGGCAGCGCTGGCCCCTGCTGCTGGCGAGCTTGGCGCTGGTGCTGGTGGCGCGCTCCGGCACGGGACTGGTGGGGTTGGGTGTGCTGATGGTGGGGTTGGTTGGGGAAACCCTGGGCCACCGACTCAGCCCGCGGCGACGACGAATGGCGGTGGCGGCCCTGGTGGCTGGGGGCCTGACGCTGGCCGGGGTGCTGATGGCCGGTCCGAGGGGGCCGCGTGCCCTGCCGCAAGTGCTGCCCAAGGTGCTCGGACGACCCTCCCTGTTCCATTCGCCCCTGGGTCGGCTCAAAAACGTTGGCGACTGGGTCACCCAGCCGATGCCAAGGCAGGAGCGCCTGTGGGGCTACGGGGTGACCGGGGGGGGCAGCCTGGCGGCGGCGGTGCAGGGCAACGATCCAGCCCACGTGGAAGCGACCGATGCCCTGCCCCTGCTGTTACTGGCCCAGGGGGGTCTGGTGGCCCTGGCCAGTTTCTATGGGCTGGTGCTGTGGTGCCTGATTCGGGATCAGGGTTCCCGCCTGTTTTGGACGGTGCTGGTGCTGGCCAGTTTGACGATGAACATCACCGAGGTGTTTCCCTTGGGCCTGGTGCTGGCGGTGATGGCGGCCCGCTCGCTGGGTCTTGGTTCTGGTGGTGATGGGCCAGGGCCAGGCCCGGGGATGACTTCAGACGGCCACCGGGTCGAGAGCCCTGACCCTGGAGATGTCAATGCAGAAGGGGGGTGAACCGTTGCGGGCGATGGGCCAACGACGCACCCAGCAGGTGCCCTTCTCGGCGTCGACGTTGATCACCTGGAAGTGGCTGTCGGGATTTTCGTCCAGAAGGACGAATTGACCGGGGCGGGGGGTCATGAAAACCGGGCGGAACGGCAGGCTTTAAATCTGTGGACAATCTAAAGGATCTTGGGGTTGGGGCCCTTGATGTGCTGGAAAGCCAACCCGATGGTTTACGGCGGTGCCTTGCGCCTACAAGCCCTGGACGATCTCGCCAGCTTTAAGCAGGATGCCTTGACCCACCTGCAACGGTTGCCAGGCTTCGTCGGCGGTCAGGGGCTCGGTGCAGACGATGGTGACCACATCGGTGGGGTTGGTGACGGCGGCGAAATCGACGCTGAGGTCGTCATCGGCCAGCCGCGCCCGCCCAAAGGGGGCCCGGCGGGTGAGCCAGTGCAACCTGGTGCCGGCGTAGGCATAAAGCCAGTTGCCGTTGCTGAGCAGGCAGTTAAAAATGCCGCCCCTGGCCAGAAGGTGGGAGCAGGCCAGCAGCGCTGCAAAGAGACCGGCTTCGTCATCAGTGGCGATCTGGCGGGCCTCCAGTTGTTCGAGAATCCAGCAAAAGGCGGCTTCGCTGTCGGTATCGCCGATGGGCTGATGCTGACCCGTCAGGGGCAAGGGGGTGTGGAGGTCGCCGTTGTGGGCGAAGACCCACTCGCGCCCCTGCCAGTGGCGATGGAAGGGATGGCAATTTTCCAGGGCCACAATGCCTTTGGTCGCTTTGCGGATGTGGGCCATCGAACAGTGGGCCCG